>CAYWRR010000010.1:0-24314 GCA_964460425.1 uncultured Nitrososphaera sp. | reverse complement strand
AAAGCTTTAGAATATCATCAATAGCCATAAATAGCAATAAAGAAAAAATACATTCAAATTAACACTTGATCAGCCAGCAAATGGAATTGTCATATGTTAGAATCATGAGGCTATGATACAATAAACCGCCTTAAGACAAAAGCATTGGTCTTAACAGAGCTGAAATTACAGCTGAAACATATAAATAACAATATCATCAAACCACTAAACAAACTTGCCCGCTGACCTCAAAAGAAGACCAGCTGACAAGGATGCGATCAGACGCAAGTCTATGTGAGCTTGGAGGCTCACATATTCCTCATGTCTCCTTTCAAAGGGACACTTCCTAATCTTAAGCTTTTAGAGTGATTTTTCCATGTCTTGGATATAGAGGTGCATTACCTGTACAAATACTGCAACTATCGGTTTATATGATCTAGTCGCCATCCTCTTGGCATGTCTAGACGAGAGGATCGCGAAAAGACAGAATTATTGCAAAGACAACAGCAAGATGCGATCAATAGGACAATTGATGAAACAAAAGACAACATTCGCAGAGCAATAGAGGAAGTAAAGAGGGAGACTCCAAGGTATTCTCAGACCGTTACAGATTTCCAGAATGAAACAGCCGACGCAACGCGCGAGATTGCAACTACCTTTTTAGAATCACAGAAAGAGATAATCTATTCAATGCAGTCAGCATGGACTCCATTTGCAGAGAGAACCAGCAGTAGTAGCAGTGGCAACAACAACAACTACTACTGGATGATGGATATGACGCAGCCTTGGTCGTGGATGGTAATGTCGCATAGGTACATGGCAGACATCTATGCAAGAAATATAAGTGCAATAACTGACTTAGTAACAGCAGTCACACGCATGGCAATTAACATGATGTTTGCAGGAATTGAAGCGAGTAGAGCAACTACAAACTATGCTAGGTACAATTCTAAGGAAATCGCAAGGATAACTTCAAATACTGCAAGGATCTTTGGGCAGAACACAAGGGAGACGATTGGCAGGATGCAAGAGGGCAGCTATGGCAGTACAAAAATAGCAACAGGAACAGCATCAACGACTACAGGCACGACTGAAGAGAAAGAAACAGATACCGCAAGAAGAAAATAGAAAGAAGGAGAATAAGAAAAAGGCATTAACAAAGCTGATCCATTATTTTTATAACTATAAGAGTAGTAGATTTGAAAATGAAATAAAAAGAAAATACCGTCACTGTGATCTTTGTAGCTACACAAATTTTGCTGTATGCTCTCTGCCTTCCATAAGCGCAGTTAGATCTACAAAGTAGAGGTATTATGTACTGTAATTATTAGGGATTCTGTAGATCGCTGACAAATTGATCAGCCGTCTCATTTGCAATACCTGGCACCTGCTTCGGAGGCGCAGATCGCTGTCTACTACTCTCCATGGTCAACCTCTTCCAGTCAATTATAAGGCTATGTTAACTTAAGGGCATGTATAGCTAATAATTGTGAAGTAAAGATATACAAAAGTTACAATTTTTTTACCTACAAAAATAAAGTTGAGGTTTTACCAGTATTTTGTTTTTATCTTTTCAATGGCATGCTCGTGCTCAAAGCCCTTTCTCCTTGCGAATCTTTCCATCGCAGAGAGCGGCACGCCTCCTAGGGTTGAAGCCAACTGCGTGAAGAACCAGTTCTTTATAGGATTATTGCGCCCTACCCTGCCCATGAACTTTTGGATGCCGTACTTGAAGTTGTGTTGCCAAGTCTTGTACATGACGCCCAGCTTCGCAGGGTCCATCGTATTGCCAATGTCAAAAAAGTCTGATTTCTCAAGAAGCCCAATAGGCACAAATGTAAGTGGAGTAGTAGTGAACCTGCTGTCTGGCTGCTCAGTTTCTAGCTCATGTATTAGTCTGATCGTCTCCCAGCTGTCCTCTTGTGTCTCGTCGTTGTTAAGACCCATAATGAGCGTGAACGCAGGAACCCAGTAGTTCTCATTGAGTGTCTTAATGGCTGTCTTAACAACCCAATGCCACTCTTCCGGCTTGTACGGGGCAAGCTTGCGGTCTGCGTACTTGCCAATGAGCCTTATGCTGCCTGTCTCGAAACCGCATTGGATGCCAATGTGGTTATCGGGGCTGGCTCTAATTATCTTAGATAGATTGGGGATAAGTCTCTCATCTGAGATTGCACCTGCAAGCGTTCCATGGGTTGGGTTTGTATGTTCTATGCCAGTTGCCATGATGCCTTTGAACAACTCTTCTAGGGCTTCCCTATTAGGCTGCATGTTCTTTGTTGTCCTTGGGTTAAGACCATAGACAAAAATGTCGTCACTATGGACCCAGGCATTCTTTACTCCACCGTACTTCATGTTTACTTCTATTTCCTTTTGCACTTTTTCAACAGGGTAATACCTGAGTGGTCTCAGTGTTACATCACAGAACTTGCAGCCGCGTCCACAGCCACGCATAACCTCAACCATGCCATGCATACTAGGGTTTACAATCGTTGGAATCTCACTGATTGATGGCTCATCCCCGTAGTGAATGAACCTGCCGTGGTACGTTCTGCCATTTCTAACAAATTCTTTAATCTCAACTTTGAACTGGCTCTTCTTGAACGGATTGGCAGTCTCAAACTCATCTGCAATGAGTGCATCAAAGAACCTCCCTCCAGCTCCGTCGATTTCAGGGCCGATACCTCCCAGCTCACCTTCGACTATGCCGTAAAGGCCATACTCCTCTATCTTGGCTGGGTCATAGTTATATTGCCAAGTGCCAGAAGCGCCAGCAATCACCTTGGCCTTGCTTCCTGTTCTTGCCTTGGCAGCGTTGATCCTGACGTGAAGCTCGCGGTTGTAAAATTCGTCATAGGACATCTGTTTGCGGCCGTAGGTAAATGTCATGGTAACTGGACCCATACCAAGCGGATCCATCTCATATGTCCCCACCACTTCAGTTTCGGGTCCAATGAATTTCTCTATGTGATCTGGGTGAGAAACCACTACGTCCTCCTGCTTGTAGCCGTCCCTCAAGAGCGCAGCTTCGACCTTTCTTAGGCCATAAGGAGCGTAACTGGCGACGCCATTTGTATGGTCAATAGGATTGCAAATAAAATCAAAAAGGACTCTTGGAGTGACCTGATTGCGCATGACATAGTACCAAAATGAATTGTGATCCCTGTTAAAGTCCAGTGCTGGGGCACAACCAAAGAATGACGCAAGCGATATCCCTCTATAAGGAGACATCAAGGTGCGATCTGCAGCAAGAACAACCTTAGGATACTTTCCCAACGCTCCAAATCCCTATTCCTTTTAGAGGAAAGTGATTACAGGTGCATTAAAAGGTTTCCAACACTTTGCAATGGTTTGTATTAGTATTTACCTCATATACGGCTGTCTCGCTTTTCTATAAAATCCTGTAAGGTTTCGTTGCCTAGCTTCTTTTTCAAAACATTGTGTATGTCCCTTACAACACCAAAACCATAGAACGTAAGAGCAGTATAGAGCGAGAGCAGAGTTGTGCCCTTTTCGTATGCTTTCCAAGCGTCTTCTCCTGAAAAAATGCCGCCGCATGCAATTATCGTTATATCCGGAAATGCTCTGTGTACATCCTCTACCAGTTTCAGCATGTAAGGAAAAAGCGGCTTGCCGCTTTCACCGGCAACTTCTCTCGCAAAATTTCGGCAAAGCCTTGTAGATTTGGTATCTACCGACCTTGTATTGCCTAGTGTGACCATGTGCCCGCCATTTTCATAAAATACCTTGATCGATTTGAGCTTGGATTTCTTTTCTTCATCTGACGGCGGCAGCTTGCTGTATGGAGATATCTTGGACGCCTTAACCTTGCCTGGCACATGGGTGTTCATCAGGTCGATTATCTTTTTTGTAAACTCAGGAGTCTGCAGCACCTTATTGAAATCAGTATTTGGCGACGTCCTATTTTCTTCAAACCCAAAGTCGATATGGGGTGCAGATCTAACTAGAATATCTTTGCATGAATCAAGCACCGCGTCTTCAGCATAGATGTCAGTAATGCCGGAAAAGTTAAGCAGGATCTTGGCATTGCCTCTTGAACCTTCCATGAATTTTCTTAAATTTGAAATTGTATAATCGAGGCCTTTATGAGGGTATCCTTGTGCGTTAATTATTGCCTTCCTTTCATCATCAGCTACAATCCTGACAGTACCCTCACTCTTTGGCCGCTGGGGGTTGCCAGCATTAGGATTTTTCAGCACACTGCCAGGGTTCAGAAAGCCAAAAACATATGATGTTGGCCTAAGCACCTCGCAGTTCTTATCAAACCCAGCCGCGATCCCAACTGGGCTTTTCAATTCATATTTTTCAATTTCAACTGCAAGCTGGTCACCAGGATCAAAATACGTCATGTTTTGCCTAAACTTGTCTGTCATTTTGAGCAGACTTTCTTTTGCCTTCTCGTGTACTACTTCTGCCTGTGCAAGCTCGTCAGTTGCTTTGTATCTTGAATAAAGGTATCTGCGGTAAAGCCTGAAGAGATGTGGATCCAGACTCGCCTTGAAGGTGTCTACAAGCCTCATTTATTGCCTGCCTGCTCTTTCAATTTCAAGCCTTCTTATTCACAGCCAGTGCTATAGCTGTTGTTGATGGCTAAATGTCAAAAAAGTCTGCCCGCCAAGTATCAAAATAATGGCTGTCAGAGATTTCGTATCTCTTCTTAAAGCTATAATAGTCTTCGCAGATCCTGACCATCAGCACCACACCGCCTTTAGAATTATCATCATCATCATCATGTTCTTTTTCTTGCTAAAAGTATATGGATAGCCCTTGCTCTCTTTCGCTTGATTATTTTGAACTCTACTGTGGCTGAAGGTTATATCACTAGCTAGGTGCATATCCACTTAGGCAGCTGCTACTCGAGTCTTTGGCATGGTAACCCTCTGGTAGTCATCCTCTAATCTGACGATGTCATTTTCGTCAAACCTGCCGTATGAGATTTCAAGTATTATGCACTCACTCTCAAGCGCAAGTACTCTATGTTTTGCCTGTCTTGGGATCGTAATCGTCTCTCCCTCTCCTAGGACAATTCTCTTTTTATCAATCTCGACCATCGCATTGCCCTTGATCACTTTCCAGAATTCTGACCGCCTCTTGTGGTACTGCAGACTGAGCCGGGAATTTGCATTGACATAAATCAATTTGACAGTGCAGGACTTGTTTTCATGGAACTTCTCAAATCTGCCCCACGGCCTGCTTTCAGAATAAATCTTCATGCAAGAAAAGGGAAGAAAATTGATTTAACTATTTCCATTCACTATAAATACAGTATACTGACAAAAATAGCTGTGGTCAAGTCAGACGATTGCCTCAAAAATGATCATGGATTATGCAGTGGAATCATTAAAGAGACGGTCAATTCATTCACTATGACCAAGATGTGTGCATGCCCTTGTCATGACAGTATGTATCATCTCATCAGAAACGCTATTGCAGTCGTGAACCTGAACCAGAGGAACAATCCCTACCAGTTCACGCATGACAATGACGACAACAACATCTAGGCTATGAAGCTACCGCTTTTTCCTCTATATTTGAAATTCGCATAGAACCACTCTGACGTTATAAGCTAGTTTTAGATCAGATATCCACAAGGAAGAAAATTCCCAAGAGGTCTCAATAAACTAGATTAACCTTTACTGTCTATTGACTCAATAAAATTTTCATAAAAAGTTAAATTGAGTTAGCGAATAGTGTGAATGACTTTGAATCAAAAGGCTACTGTAGAGGTTGCAGCTGCACAGTCAAAGCCGGCAGCGCTGAAAGGAAAGGTGAGATATGATAAAAAAGCTGAGTCTGAGTTCTTTGTCGACAATTCGGCTCTGGCAGGCTTTACCACGGAGCGTATTTTATACATGGCTGTAAGGGAACTTATTGAAAACTCACTTGATTCGTGCGAGACAGGCCATATCCTGCCCAAGATATCACTATCGCTCAAGCTACTTGATGCTTCAAATGACCTCTGGATGATTACATGCCAGGACAACGGCATAGGGATACCGTCAGACAAGGTGCCTGTTGCAGTATGCTCGTTCTTAACATCGGGCAAGTACGTTGAAAAGCAGCAACGCGGCCTGTTTGGTGTAGGCCTCAAAATGATAGCCGCATTTTCTACCAAAGATACTATTCATCCACTCAAGGTCTGGTCAAAATCGATTGAAGAAGGTTTAGAATATTGTTTCGCGCTTAGGACAGACATCAGTACAAATAAGCCAATAGTCCTTGCAAAAAAAGTAATCAAGGGTGAAGAAAGCAAGATAGAGGAAGACTCTGGCTTTAAGGTAGAGGCGGTGCTCCATGCAAAACTTTCTCCAATTACAAGAAATAATATGAAGAACAAGATTAACGAATACATCAGTCAGACAAGCATTGTCAACCCTTATGCCATTATTGAATACGAAACTGACGAGGGCAAGGTCAGGTTTGAAAGAAGGACGGAAGCCATGCCGCAGCCCGCAAAAGAAGTTCTCCCACACCCCGCAGACATGGATCTACAGACGCTTAAGAAGGCGATAATGAATTTTATGAATCAAAAGACCACACTTCAGGGAATCTTATCGGCTTCATTTCAAAAGATGTCAAGCGAAAAGGCAAAAGAGATTATTGCTAAAGCAGGAGTAGAGAACAAGTCAGCTGACAAGTACACTGAAAACGAGCTCATCGAAATTGTCAAGGTGTGTAAGTACATCAATTTCCAGCAGGCAAACACGGATCACCTAAGCCCAATTGGTGAACAGATCTTGACGACTGGAATGACCTCTGAATATACAATTATCTCCACAAAGGAGACCGTCCCCAAAGAAGCATCTATCACGGAAGTCCAACGGCCTCAGATCACAACCAAGATATTGAAGCCAGCACTCGCTGCCTATGCATCCCGGACGTGTGTTATCAACAATAGGCCCACCATTGTCGAGTGCGGGATAGCATATGGACGTGACATTCCATCGTTCAAACTCTATAGATTTGCAAACAAGATTCCTCTCCTATATGATGAAGGATCAGATGTAGCAAGGGAAGTAGTCTCTGAAGTTGAGATAAATAAAATGGGGATCACCAAGAAAGAGGCGAAGGCACAATTTGCAAATGGGGAGATCAAGTCGGATAGAGCCGTAGAACTTTTGCCAATCCACATTTTTTTCCATATTTGCTCTACCAAGATCCCGTACAAGACTGCTGGCAAGGAAAGCATAGCCTCAGAAGGTGAGCTGAAAAAACACATGAAGTATTGCCTGTCCGAACTCTATCGCAAGGTTAGCGCGCAGATAAGAAAGGAACTACGCATGAAAGAGGCTCAGGGCAGGCTTAATCTTTACAAGTATTATATTCCTTTAGTCGTAGGCGCAATTTCTGAGTCGATCAGACTTGACGCTACCAAGCTGGAGCAGGCGTTTATCGAGCTTGCAGAAAAGCACGTCAAGGGCGATATTACTGGCGCAGTTGTGGAGAAAAAAGAAGATAGGATAACTGGTGAGCGCCTTGAAGAAGAAGCAGAAGAAGCACTCGAGGTCAATGGCGAAGTAGTCAACAAGCCAGATAAGGAGCAGATCGCAATCACTGCTATAGAGAGGAGAAAGGGCAAGCTTACAAAGCTGAGGAGGATCAAAGAGGAAAAGATACCAGAAACTCTGCGGAAAGACAAGAAGCAAGATAAAGCACAGATGACACTTGACAAGGTAGCAGCTGAGGATGCTAAGCCAAAGAGGAGGAAGAGCAAGTAAATGCCAGCCGACAAGCGTCACCTAGATGTCATCAAAAAGATTAGACTGATAATGAAGGATGTCAGCACTGATCTTATGGTACAAAAGACTATGCCTGTGCTAAATGTCCCTAAGGTAGGATATGATAACACGGTTTGGTCTGGCAAAGAAAGGATGTTAACAATTGGCGACAAGACAGTCAGCATAAGCCCCGACAGCACTAAGAAGATACCGACGTTTGCTCAATATCTGGTGATGGCTAATGCTGTGCGCAAGCTGCTGAACGAGGAAATGGAAAGTACCATACGTGGAATGTATTATGCCACATTGAGTACCGTGGGCGATGAGAAGAACAAACAAAAGTTCTGGAACAGCCAAGACGACTCAGATGACGCAATCAAGGCAATCGAGCTCTTGACAGGTGTTCCACGAGAGGAGTTCTCTGTAACCTCAAAACCAAAGGGCATGATATCGGGTCCGATCACGCTCAGAGTTGGAGGTGATATCATTAATTGCAACCTTGGCAGCAGAGCTACATCGCAGCTGATACCGACCAATATACGCGACGTTGAAATAGTAGACGTCAAGGCCGACTTTGTAATGGTAGTAGAAAAAGATACTGTGCTAAACAATATCCGCAAGTCTGGCTTTATACAGAAGCACAATGCAATTCTGATGACTGGCTCAGGCGAGCCAGATCGGGCAACCAGAATGATGGTTAAGGCACTCAACGAAGAGTGGAAAAAGCCGGTAGTAGTTTTTGCAGATGCCGATCCCTGGGGCCTTGGCATCGCGCTACGATATAAGATCGGAAGTGAATCGCTCAGCTATGATAGTTACAGACTCGTCACGCCTAACGCAAAGGTACTTGGCATGCTGTTTTCAGACATTTACGAATATAACATACCCGAGGTTGCAAGGCTTGCCGCGTCAGAAGAAGATCTTAATAGGGCAAATGATATGAAGAAAAAACCTTGGTTCCAAGATAAAAAGTGGCAAAAAGAGCTTGACATATTCCTGAAGAACAAGGAAAAATGTGAGCTTGATGCCTTCTTCAAACATGGCTTCAAGTACCTCTCAGAGACGTATCTGCCGCAAAAGTTGCGCGAAGCAGGCGTAATTTAGTTGGTATTATAAAATATCATGATATTTGCCATATGCTACCAGAAGCATTAGATATGGCGATAATAATAATAATAATAATGGCTTTGTCGACTTAGCGGGTGTCGAAAATGGGTGCCTACTTTGGGTGTCAAAAATAGGA
This sequence comes from uncultured Nitrososphaera sp., assembly GCA_964460425.1. Classification (GTDB taxonomy): domain Archaea; phylum Thermoproteota; class Nitrososphaeria; order Nitrososphaerales; family Nitrososphaeraceae; genus Nitrososphaera. The sequence continues at coordinate 15,353 of CAYWRR010000010.1, read as the reverse complement.
AAGTAGCTGGTTGTTTTGTTTTTGTATTATTGTTTCTGTATATGTGCTAGTCTCTTCTACTAGGGATTGAAGCATCGTCCTTGTGAAGCGTTGTATGCTACACTACCAGGAGTGCACGGTATTGTAGAATCGAAGCATCGTCCTTGTGAAGCGTTGTATGCTACACTACCAGGAGTGCACGCAACAGCCTTTGCTTCTTGTAGAGGAATAGTTACTGCTACCATTACCACTACAGTTCCGAACATTGCCAGTGCTGATACAATAGCAATTACTGCGAATGTCGTACTCTGGTTCATTCTAAACGTTAGAAAGAAGGCTATCGTTTAAGGCTTTCTACTATTCAAGGTGTCTGGAAAGAAATTATGGATTCTCTGGTTTCGTGTGGTTATCAGAAAGGAGTGGTAAATGTGAATGATCTATCAGTAGACAGCAGTACAGTTGCTGCAAAGAAAGGGGCAGCAGGAGATTGGCTACGACGGTTACAACAACAAGAAGGAGAAAGGAAGCAAGGTACATGCAGTAGTTACTCCCCAATTTCTGCCAGTCACAATAGATCTTGGGCCGGGAGATGAACATGAAAGTAGGAGGAGATTGTTCCATTTAAAGAACATCAGAATCAGAAGTACGAGAAGACCAAGGAACAAACCAAATCGAGTTTATGGAGATAACAAGTACAATACTCCTCTAGTAAGGACGTACCTTGCAAGTAGGAGTATTGCAGCAGCACGTATCAAGGAACGAGTAAACTGGAAAAGAAAGCCTGGCAGACCATATCACTTTGACTATGGAATGTACATCAAGATTAGGAGCAGTGTTGAGAGATTCTTTGGTTGGATGAAGAGCTTCAGAAGGATTCAGACCCGATACGATAGGCTAGCATCAACATACCTTGGTTTTCTGCAACTAGGATGTGTCATGATATTGATTAGTAGGATTTCCAGATGAGTTCATTAGTCTCCAAAATGAGACACGTTTTCTGGCTTGATGAGAGATTAACTAGTATTTCTGAAGTTGATGGAACGGCGTCGTTTGTTTAAGAACACCCATTTCTCAACACCTAAACATGACACCCCTGAAGGCCACAGAACCATAATAATTCATAAAACGCTTGCTGAAGCAAGCCTTCTTTCTTTTCGCCTCCTGTTGCTCCTAGAGCAAAAATGTATATGTATGCAGTGCTGTCATTTCGCTAGGTGATATGTTATGATTCTTAACGCTACCCCATTCCTTATCACCTATCTATGTTAAATGCTGCTACAATATATGAATCCGTACGGACTATCATCATGCCTTATCCTCTCACCCCACCCCATCCCCCACACCAAAAACATATTGAAGCTTTGCTACAAAAATAGGAAAGATCATATCACACATATCTTCCATCCTGTAATTTACAGGGAAAAGTGAATCAGGTACTTTTACTTTAAGACGCATTAGGAGCTCTAGAAGTTTACTGCATTTTGTTCACCAAGCTAGCGTTCTACTGGCTATCCAATGGGCAAGGGAGCATTCCTATCTACTTTATACTTGAACACGTCATTGTAATCCATTCCAAGAATAACATTTCTGCCAACGGCAATAATCTTTGACTTTGGTACATCAAACCGCCAGTTGTAGTGTCCCCATATCACAACCTTGTCTTCAGCTTCAGTCATTATATGCCCTATATGCTCTTCGTCTTGTGTTCTGACACCTTTGTTAAAGAGCGATTTTGGATATTTTCCTTCATATGTTGCCAAGTCTACAGGCTCCGGTAAATCTACAGCATGCACATGCTCTTTATCAACAGGCAGTGGCTCCTCTCTGCTGACTTTGTAGTTCTTTACAATTTCATAGAATGGCAAGTCAATTAGCACATTGGCTGCTGCAAATCTAATCTTGTCTTTTGGAATATCATATCTATCATCTCCTTCGCCAAAGACTACAATCTTGTCTGATGTTTCTCTAACAACATGTCCCACATGAGGAGAATCCAAAGATTTGACGCCTTTATTGAAATACTTGCCTGATACCATAGATATCCTACAGTTTAAATTCATTATATTAAAAAGGATATTATGCTATGTTACTATCGATTTTTCTATTGAATGATCTTAATCAATACCAATCCATCACAGATGGAGATAAAAAATTTGTTATTATTATCTTGCTTCTTAGATCCACAAAAGTAATGAAAGTGGTTGAACTGCACAACAAAGATATCAACGGTGTGCCAGTAACGAGCTAGTAACAACTAACTAACATCCGCATTTCCAAGTGCTCTATTCATATATTCTCTGGTTAAGGTCAAGTGTAGCTATAGCATATGCATAAGATGGTTTGCATACATTTATTCTTCTTCTATATCCTCACAGTATTTGGAGAAAGAAAGAAAGAAAGAAAGAATTTGCAATGAGAGTATATCTATTTATTCGCATAAAATTCTTTAACAACAGCCAAAACTAAATCTGTGGATTGTCTATATCACTTGTTTCTACCGATAACACGACCGTTAGAATTGATATTTGCCCAAACAAGAGGACAAAGAGATTGCGGCTGATATCTGGCATAAATGGTGTGCACGCGATGGTACCACTTAACTACAATGCTAAAGAGCTTGAGAGCTTTGTTGCTTCAAAGCGCGACTGGATACTCAAGACCTCCCAATACTATGGCAAATTAAAAGAGCGCTGCGGAGGGCTTGAGCCATATACCATCTATTTTCTCGGCAGCAAGTATCGATTCCATGTAGTAAAGGATCTGCAGCCATCAACGATGATAAGTGACACCCTTAAGCTGATAACGTTTCATGTTACTGATATGCGCAGATATAAACAGCATATGCACGAGTGGTACAAGCAGCAGACTGCCAGAATAATTGCATACCGACTTCCAACGCTTGCAAGTAGGTTTAACATCAAGTACAACAAAGTGTCGATAAAGAATCAAAAGTCGAGGTGGGCCAGCTGCTCAAAAAAGGGGAACCTGCATTTCAATCTTCTGCTAGCAGCAGCCCCACTAAATGTCATTGACTATGTTATGATCCATGAGCTCATGCACCTAATAGAGTTTGATCACTCAAGCCAATTCTGGCAGCTAGTAAAGAAGGCTGATCCTGATTATAAGAAGCACCGAAAGTGGCTAACCAGTTGCTCTTTAGTAATAAATGTAGCCTAAAAGATAGCACAGGTTAGGGACTCTGTCTTTTTTTGTGTACTGCTCTGCTCTATGTCAATCTGGTGGACTATCGCGTTCAAAGCGATCTTTGATCACATCCTTTGTGAGGGAGGCGTACAAGGTGTCACCGTCAAAGCCTTGAATGTAGTACTTGGGGATGTAGTAGTGCTTTTTTTTGCTCATCATTCCCTCCTTGACCTCGATATACTCGGTTGCAACACTTTCTGCTTTTCCGAGATCTTTCTTGTCACTTGATTTCACCTTCTTGCCAATGATCTTATCCCATGACAGCTGAACCATGTCTGAAGAAGGTTTGTATGTTGGAATGTTTGTGGCAAAGTCTGGGTGTCGTCGCGTAATGGTTGTCCTGAGCTCTCTATATTCTTGCATCTCCCATTCAGACGGCTCAGGCGCGCTTTCTCTCTCAAACTTTGCTTTTACTTCGTCCTTTGTAAGTGAAACCCACAGCTTATCGCCATCGTATCTACTCAAATGATATTTTGGGATAAAGTAATAGGCCTTCGATACCATGCCCTCTTTTGTTTGAATATAATCTAAGGTTATGCTTTTAACCTTGCCAAGGTCCTTGTCGTCCCTTGATTTCACCTTCTTGCCAATAGCCTTGTCCCATGAAATGATATCGCTCATATACAAAGACTTGTAAATATACAATTTTCATCCATTTAAGGTTAATCTTCTTATATTAGCCGCTGCCCGAGCCTCTGAGCTGCAGCAGCAACAATGGTTATAATCCCAATAGCAAGCAAGTAGTACTGTTACAAGCGGAAATTCAGGTACTATGTACTATACTATTGTAGCGGTAAATGTTACAGAAGAAGTCAGCCATGTCTGCTGCGGTGGTGGTGGTGGTCTAGCTCACACCTCCTCCGCCCTGCCTGATGTCGCTTAGATCTATAAAGACTGGCCCTGTGTAGATACTATCAAGCTCGATCCTCTGCGTTGCCCTTCCTCCTTTCCCCCGGCTGGTCAAGCTGATCCCATAATTTTCTGCCATCAGGGGCATAAATTGTCTATCATAGCTTTCTACATGCATAGGTTCACCTCCAAGTACCTCGGGAACAGTCAGGCCAGCTTCTGTACCTACTCACCCTGTTTCGTTGCTCTCTCTCCCCGCCCTCTCCCTCTTCCTCTGAGGATTTGTAGTATTCGTAGGCATTGGAGCGCTGGCGTTATTGAATACTATTATCTCTACTTACAAGGCGTCCTCTCTACGACACTAACGGTCTGAGGCCATTTTAGCTGCACTCTGTGCAGATACCCTTCCCAAATATTTACTCAAACACCGGTACATCAGTGCTTGTGGCGTTCAGCTGTGCAGCGTTGTCTTGCTGAGCAAGCGATAATGGTATAGTGGCAGCAGCAAATTAGCAGCTGTAACAAATGCGATGCTACAATGCCAAGCATGTAAAATAATGCTTTGCCACATCGATTATGAATCAAAAGTGAATATAAAGGAGGTTAAGGGTTTTCAAGAACGTAGAAGGATCAGCGAGGATTTTTTGCATCTGCTGCCAGACGCTCATTTCTCTGCACTTCTGCTGTATGACACGCTACAACGTATTCCGTACTCAAGAGGCAGCAGCAGTACCAACAAATTTGCCCTGTTTCAATTGCTATGGATGGCAATTTTATCTACACATTTGTTTATTTCTTGGATTGGAGAACCTTCTTAGAACATTATGACTACTCGCATCTATACCCCGGATCTATGCCCCGGTATAAGGTTTATAGAAGTGTGTTAGTCGCATTTCTATTACACCAATGGATGTCGATGAGCGCCTGGCACTTATAATGCGTGAGCCGACAGAGGAGGTCGTCACAGAAGATGAACTCCGTGCACTGATTGAAACAAAGGCTCATCCAAAGCACTACATCGGCTTGGAAATATCGGGCACACTACACATTGGTAGCCTTGTCATGACTGGATTCAAAATAAACGACTTTGTGAAGGCAGGCATTAACACTACCATCTTTCTAGCTGACTGGCACACATACATCAATGACAAGATGGGAGGTGACTGGGACAGGATAAAGAAAGTCTCGCAATATTACACAGAGGCTTTCAAATTCTTCTGCCCTGGCGTCAATCTCATGCTTGGAAGCGACCTCTACAAGAGGACTGAAGATTACTGGGAGAACTTTGTGCACTTCTCAAAGCACATGACACTTGCAAGGACTATGAGATCTCTTACCATAATGGGCAGGAGCGAGGCTGAAAAGAACCTTGATTTGTCACAGTTGCTGTATCCTCCAATGCAGTCAGTTGACATAAAGGCACTTGACCTTGACATTGTGCACGCTGGCATGGATCAGCGAAAGATCCACATGCTTGTCAGGGAGATCTTTCCCAAGCTTGGCTGGAAGGTTCCAGTACTTGTGCATCATCATTTACTGCCAGGCCTGTCAGAGCCTTTGCGAACCAGCTTTGATGAAGGCACTGATGCAGACACGAAGCTATTGAGCAAGATGAGCAAGAGCAAGCCAGCAAGTGGGATCCTTATCCATGATGACGAAAAGACGATCCGCAACAAAATAGGCAAAGCATTTTGTCCTGTAGAAGTTACAGCAGGCAATAACCCAATTCTGGAGCTAGTGCGCTATGTGGTATTCCGTGAGTTTGACGAGTTTGTAATTGAGCGTCCTACTAAATATGGTGGCAGCATATCATATACAAGCTACAAGGATATAGAGCATGATTTTGTTACAAAAAAGATCCATCCGATGGATTTAAAGAACTCAACTGCAACTTACATTAACAAGATAATCGAGCCTATTAGGAAGCACTTTAAGGGAAGAGAGCCTCAACTAAGTTAAGTCAAGAAAAAAAGTAAGGTGTTAATCTGTTGGCATTACCTTGTCTATCTGCGAGGATTAGCTTTAGAGAGTCAGCTTTGTCAAGTACTTCATCAAAGTATTGTTCTTCTTCATCATGTAGCATGGACCACCATTTTATGCCTTATAGAAATTCTACCATCTTACTCAAACACGTTCTAGAATACAAGACTAAGGCCCGCATATAATACCGCGATAGTATCACGCTACCCTGATGAAAAACTACTACTACTACTGTCCCCACATCTAACACATACCAAAATTGCAATAAATGCATATAACTGATCTACGGGCTAGTAGTGTTTTTATTCCTAACATCATCAGTCAATTAATATACGAATATATTTATTGAGCATATAATAACTTTAGTCTCCAATGAGTGGAGAAGCAATTGCAAACTTTGACTCGTACGTCATAGTTGCCGTAGGTCTGTTCATTGCCGGCCTATTCGGAGTGATGGTTTATGAGAGATCAAGCGCAAAAGCAAAAAGGGAACAACATCAACAGCAGCGCACCGGAACAGCTGCAGACACTGAGAAGTGACAACAATAACAATAACCACTACCATACTGTAGAAGATATTACTATAGACAAATTCAGAAAAGAAGGATTTTCTTCTCTAACTACAATACAGCGCAAGGCATTGCCAGTCATTTCAAGAAAGATAAACTGCCTGCTAGTCGCTCCTACAGGCTCTGGCAAGACCGAAGCAGCTGTATTGCCCGTGTTTACTATGCTTGCCCATCAAGAGCCTGGCACCGGCACAATTAGGGCAATATACATCACACCCCTGCGTGCGCTAAATAATGATGTCCTTCGCCGTATTATACGGTATGCACATTCAGAAGGCCTAAGGGTCGAAATCCGGCACGGCGATACTACCGCTTTGGCAAGGAAAAAGATAGTTGAAAATCCCCCTGATGTGCTGATAACAACACCTGAGTCCCTTGGAATAGTTCTGACAAGTGATAAGATGCTGGCAGCTCTAAAGGGTCTACAGTGGGCAATAGTAGATGAAGTTCACGAGCTGGTGGCCAATGAGCGCGGTGCTCATCTTTCAATAAGCCTTGAGCGTCTGCAGGCCCTATCGTCGCAGCCTATAACGAGAATAGGGCTTTCTGCCACAGCAGGAAATCTAAAACAGGCGGGCCAGTTTATTTGTGGCGCTGATAGGCGCAGTGCAGTACTTGTTGATCCTGCAAGCCGCGGCTATGAGATTGATGTCAGGTTTGTCAGGGGATCACTCAACAATGTAGCCCACTTTGTTACGGAATATGTCAAGGTCAACAACATCAAGGGTACAATCCTATTTTTTACAAATACAAGAGATGAGGCAGAATACCTAGGCACTATCCTAAAGAACCAGAGTGATATCAAAGTGGATGTCCATCACGGCTCGCTTTCAAAGGAGATGCGCGAAGAGACAGAGCACACACTCCGGTCTGGCATGACAGGTATTGTTGTCTGCACAAGTTCGCTTGAGCTGGGCCTTGACATTGGTTCGGTGGATCTTGTTATTCACTATGGATCTCCTCGACAAGTTTCAAAATTGATGCAAAGGATCGGCAGGAGCAGGCACAACCAAAGGAGCTTTGCAAAGGGCCTGATAGTGACTAACAATCCTGACGATGAGATAGAATCACTTGCAATAATTCGCCGGATGAAAAAAGGCTCAATTGAGGAGCAAAAGATACACGAAGGAGCACTTGATGTGATAGCTCACCATCTAGTTGGACTTGCAATGCAGAGTCGCGATCCCGTTAATGTAGATGACGCATACGATATTATGATTCAGGCTTATCCATTCAGAAACATCAGCCTCTTTGATGTTAAAAGCTGCCTTGATATACTGGCAGGCCACAATGTCATCAAGTACGAGCGCGAAGCTCACACATATACCCGCAAAATAAAAGCATACAAGTACTACTTCGAGAATGCCTCAATGATACCTTATGTTCTGAAGTTTGAAGTCATTGATTCAATAAGCAAACGCAGGATAGGCACACTTGACCAGCAGTTCGTCGGGGATTACGGCGAGAAAGGCAATGTATTTGTACTCAAGGGGTCGCAGTGGCGCATACTGTCTGTCGATGAAGTGCGTCTAGTTGTAAACGTTGAGCCTCTACATGGGGCGGCGATTAATATTCCCTACTGGGTCGGCGAAATGATACCCGTTGATTTCAAGACTGCAGAAGAGGTGGGAGTCATACGTAACCAGGCTGCAACTGGTCGGATCAAGCTATCGACACCCATAATGGACAGCACGCTGAAGATGCTTAAGGTGATACCGGATTCAAAGAACATTGTGGTTGAAAGCTATGCTTCGCGTAACATGCTTGTAATGCACTGTGCTTTTGGGTCAAAGGTGAACAATACTATTGCATCCCTCTTATCTACAATATTATCATCACAGATTGGATACATCGTGGAGTCCAGATCAGATGCCTATAGGATCATGCTGACCTCAAGTGCAAGAATAACGCAAGGGAGGATTGAAGCGGCTTTAAGCGACATCTACGACCTTGAGCCTGTCATTATTGCTGCGCTGACTGGCACTCATAATATCAATTGGAAGGTATGGATGGTTGCCAAAAGGTTTGGCATGATAAGCAAGGAAGCGGTGTATGACAAAAAGATAGCACGCATGATCTACGACAGATATTCTAAGACGCCGGTGAGCGCCGAATCTATACGAGAACTAGTACACGATAAGTATGATATAGAGCAGACCCAGCAAGTGCTTGACTGCATAAAGCAAGACAAGATCTCGATCCACTGGCTTGAAGTGAATGAATTTTCAGATCTCGCAAAGCCGATAGTAGAACATTCAGCAAAGATGGCTGGAGCTATGCCTTTGAGCATTGAGAAGGGAGTCATAGAGCTTGTCAAAGAACGGCTCGAAAAGACAAAGCACCGGCTTGTCTGCATACGATGTGGTAAGTGGGAGCGCGTAATGGAAACAAAGGACGCCCCCGAAGAAATATCGTGCCCAAACTGCCGGTCGCGCCTTGTTAGTGCTACGTTCTGGTCAGACGATGAGATGTCAAGAATAATTCGGAACCGCCTTACTGGTGGTAAGCTGACGCCAGAGCAAAACCACAAGTTTGAACGCGCATGGAAAATAGCGTCACTTGTAAACAACTTTGGTAGGACCGCATTAATAGTGCTATCCGGGCACGGGGTTGGTGCTGACACTGCAGCAAGGATCCTGCGCAACTATGTTGACGACGAACAGGTGTATCGGAGTATCTACGAAGCGGAAAAGCAGTATGTCATTACGCGTGGCTTTTGGAGCGATTAACTAAATATGAATACTCTATAGATGATGATAATAATTACGAGATGACGATAGTGGTGATGGTGATGATGATTATGGCGGCTGCAAAATAAATAATTATTCATTCTCTTGAGTATAACCTCCCCCACCCACACACTATACCACTATCGACTACTAGGAAATAGGCTGGTTGTTCTTTGTCCTTTCCCAAATGTCTGCTACAACCTCCGGCAAGGTTTGTTCTATAGATCCATTGAATCTAGTCTGCCATAGTCTAGCAACATATTCGCCGGCAGTAGTTTTGTTCTCAAGCCGCTTTTCGAGTATGTTCAGAAAATCTGGTTTGACTCCAAGGTCGGAAATGCCCTTCCGTGCGTATGCAAGCTGACTCCTGACTGTTTCGATGATATTAAAATGTGTCTTAGCGTCAAAACCTGATCTTACAACAGCCTGCCGCTCCTCTCTTATGGCTGACAAGGGGCGCAGCTCTCGTTCTTCGTGGATGGCCCTATGCAGGTAGCCGGTGAAAAACTCTATCATTGCCATCATCGTTTTTGGAGTCGGTTGCACAGACATGACTCTTGTCTCGACTCTGTAATAGCCTGAGTTGATCCGAATGCGGGCGTCGTCATGACGCTCTTTTATCAGTTCAAAGTAGTCCTTTGCAACCACCGGCTTTCTTGAAATAATATAATCAATGTAGTCTTCTACGCCGATGAGGTACCGTGATATGCTTGGGAATCCTGAGTTTTGCTGCTCCGACTGATCGTAGAGATAAATTCTTGGCTCGTGGAGTGAAAACACCCTGCCTGCGAAAAGTCTGCTATTTGCTCCAAGCAATATCATAGATGGAATTAAATTCAGAATGTGGTTGAACATTTGCGCCGTAAAGTTGGGGTTTTTACCCTGCAAATGGAGATGGAAGCTCTGAATGGCAGCTGCGACATGAAGCGCTTTGAACTTTTGTCCGTCAATTTCAACGTCTGGGATTCTATTCTGCCACCTTGCAAGTCGTAGGTAGCGCGGTTTATTTGTAATGAGACCATCCTTTAAAATCTGAGGCGACGGGTTCGAGCCTAAAAATACCGGAAATACAACATCATTCTTGTAGACTTTATTGACAATTAGGTCAAGGTGCTCTATGAATTCTTCAAACTGAAAATTCAACTGTGCAAGGCTTTCAAAGGAAACCGGCTCTGTCCTATATTCAAGCTGACATATGCCATACTCAAAGTCAATATCATGATATTGTCGTAGCAGCTCGATAACAGGTTTTGCGTCAACTGGTGTCCCATTGCCATCTACAAGACATACTTCGATCTCGACTCCTACCTTAAAGTTCTCGTCAATTCTTGAGCCGTGGCTTCGAACCCGAGCCTTGAGCTCCTCTGCCTGCTTTACTATGGTACTGGTTGTTGTTGTTGTTGCTGCTGCATCTGATGATGTAATAAGCGCCATAACAGAAATTGTCTGGTTGTTACTTAATTTGGCTTTCTAGCTCAGCTCAGCTTAGTCATTGAAGAATAGGGCCGCAGAGTTAGCTCTGTCTTGCCTTCGCGCCCTGATCCTGCAGTGACACCAGCCAGCCTTATCCTGTCCCCTACGTTCAGCTTGTTGACGCCAGCGCTCTGGTTTCGCCATCCTACTAGCCTGATCTCGCCTGTGTCATCACCAAGCAGAGTAGATGTTATAGGTATGGTCTCGCCTGACTTGGTGTTTACTTCTGCAGTCTCAGGCGCCTGAAGTACTATTGCTTCAATAATGTAAGGATCCTGTGAAATCTGCACGTCCTGTATCTTTCTCTCAAATTTTGACTGGTTTGGAAAGGATGCATCCTCCTCCTCGCCCTCGCCCCCGTCTGTCACTCTGAGATATGAATCATCCTTTGATAGCGTAACTGAATTGCCAAATATGCGCGAAGGCACACATTCGATCATTGCACCTTCATTAAGCTGTTTGGAGCTGACAAGCGAATTATCAATTGTAAGTATAAGCGGGCTACCGGCTCTGTCAACTGCAAGGCACATGAAGCTACCCCTGCCGGTTTCTTCGCCGATAGAGATGACTCGAAGCGGCATTATCTCCACATCTTCTTGAGAGCTTGGGAACTGCAGTATTGTGCCTTCGTCGCCATGGATCTCAAAGTCGCCGCTGCCATACTGCGGATTACCCTGCTTTACTCGAACACCAATCAGCTGCACTTTAGAACCAGTCCTAAAGACCTTGGGAACTCTTGATTCATCAACATTCCAGATGACTGCTCGAAGTGAGCTAGTACCTTCTTCATTTGACAGCTGAAGCTGGAGAGACTTGCTTGCTTCACCCCTTGGATTGACAAAATCAGTTACCCGTGGATTAGAATTGACAGTACCAGAAATGACAGCATTGTCCTGCAGAGAATTTATAGCATCAACTGTAATAGTCAGAGAATCAATCGTAGGAATAGACGAATCATCAGGCGCAGTCTCAATTGTACTATAGTTCCCAAGGTTGATCACTGGTTTGCCGTCAAGACCTGCCCTGACGTACCCCTTGACTATCTTAATCACATCGCCTGCCTGCAGGCCCATTTCGTCTGGTATCGTAGTGTGTTTGTCCCACAGCTTAACCTTGACCTTTGCATCCTTGTCATATATCACAAGCGTACGAGTAGAAGCCTGCTCGTTGCTATCTCTTTTGGTGAACCTGTGAATAGGGTAAATGTTCAAGATCCTGCCTATGACTGTGGCCTCTTTTGCCCCTATGTAAATGTCCTTAAGGCCTGTTTGCATCTTGGAGACGTTTTCAAATGATACACCAAGGTCAGCTGCAACGAGAAAAAGCGCACCTTGGTCAGTAAGATAGCCGGCGCCTACCTTGCGCTTTTTTTCGTCAATCAAGTCTCTTACCTGCTCTGGGTTCAACTCAGGACGCTGTCGAAGAAGGATTTCTAGCATTCCCTTAAAATCATGAGACGAAGACAAAGCTTGCAATGAACCTCCAGTATGAAAGAACAATTGCTATTCACTTGCCTATATATTTTGAGAGAGAGCGAGCAGAAGAAGAAGAAGAAGAAGAAGAAGAAGCTGATGAGACGGAGAGAGATAAAAAAATTAGTTCATCTAGAAAATGTATTCATTCTCTACATATGATGATGACGGTTTATGCAAAAAGAATTCGATCTTATAGTTATTATATCTCAGTACACTTGGATACAGGAGGCTACAGTAACAGCATTACACAAAACAGTACGCGCGCACATCCCTATATACATACACCATCGTGCACTTTCTGAGTCGTTTGCTATGGCTCTTTCTTTGGATAAAGGCAGAAATTAGACTTTTTGCACACACTATCTGCGAATGGAACTATGCGTCCATGTTTCTGACCTGCGCAAAAGCTATGGAAAGGTACATGCAGTAGATGGAATATCATTTGATTTGGAATATGGTAAGGTATTTGGCTTTCTTGGCCCAAATGGCGCAGGCAAGACTACGACGATAAGAGTGCTCACTACGCTTGTCAAGCCAACTTCGGGGATAGTGAAGATCTTTGGCAAGGACATTGTAAAGCACTCCCGCGAAATTAGAAAGCGCATGGGGGTAGTGCTGCAGGAGCCCAGCTTTGAGGCTAACCTGAGGATAGACCGTGCCCTTGAGCTATATGGCCTGATGTGGGGCATGCCTGGAGATAAGAGGCGCGACAGGGCAAGGGAACTCTTGGAAAAATTTGAACTTGTATCATTTAGCAATATGAAAAATGATGAGTTGTCCATAGGTCAGCGTAGGCGCGTGCAGGTTGCAAGGGAGTTCATGCATGACATGGATCTGCTGTTCCTAGATGAACCAACAGTAGGTCTTGACCCTGCTGCAAGACGAACATTACTTGATTATGTCAAGAAGCATGTTCGAGGTGGACTGACTGTATTTTTTACAACTCATATTATGGAAGAAGCAGAATATTTGTGCGATGAAATAGCGATAATCAATAAAGGTAAGATAATCGCCACCGACACGCCTGCCGGCTTGAAGCAAAAATATGGAGGTGTCAAGGCAGTAGAGATCAAGTTGAAGGAGGATTCGACGGCGCAATCAGTCATGCAGATCATCGGGCAGATAGCTGATGACGGTTCTGTAATTGACATGACAGCACAAGACACGATAAGGATAAGCTCAGCAGAGGCTCAGGAGATGCTAGTCAAGATAATTGAGTCACTTTCAAAAAATGCAGTCCAGATAGAAAGTGTCTCTATGAATCCACCTACACTTGAAGAAGTATTTCTAACTGTTATTGAGAATGGTACCACCTAGATCTTCATCCTCATCATCGAAGATGTGGCGAGAAAGAATACAGCTGCAGTCGCAGCTGCGATGATGCCAACTTCAATATTTGTAAATAGATCTATATTGTTAAAGATGCCAGCCCTCGTAATGTCAACGATGTATGTCAGTGGGTTAACATAAAATGCAGTGCTCAGTGCTTCAGGCACTCCCTGCGTTGGATAGAACGCAGTACTGACAAAAGAAAAGAATAGGAAAGCGCTGTTGACTATGACATTGAAACCCTCGCTGCTCTTCAGTCGTGTAGATATAATTACTGCGATAGAGCCAAAGAATATTGCACCCATTATAAGCGCATAGAGCACGTATAGCGATCCGATAAGAGTAGGTTGCGCGCTTCCAACTAGCGTCGGCGCGCCAGCTACTAGGATAAGCCCTGCGCTGGCAAGACCCATAAGCATGATTGTAATAATGGCGCTGGCGATATACTCCATCCTCGCAAAGGGCATCACCAGTATCTGCTGGAACATACCATTTCGCTTGTCATTCCATATTATGCTGCCGGCAATCGTGCTGCTGTTCATCATATTAAAGCCGATCATCCCTGCAGCCAAGTATGCCGGGTATGGAACGGTTGTTGTATCCCCCATCGGTACTCCCTGTTCGCCAATGAGTGCTGAGTACGAATAACCCGCGATAAAGATGTAGACTATGGGGAATACGACTTGCCATACAAGGAAGACCTTGTCAATTGAAGCCACAATGTTCCTGTATAGCAGTATTGCAACGGCATTCACTAGCAGTCGCTTAACTCTTTTAATGAATGTAGTATATTAACCCCATCTTTGAGAATCACTATTGTAGAGAGTCTAATTAACAATGCTTACTAGCAGTTGATTATAGCTTTACCTGCGGTTTTATCTTCGCAGATGTATCAGGAGAGGGAAGAGGCCATTACCAGATAAGAATGCATACATATCTTTTGTCAACTCGATTGCATGAGTGCGGGCCCAAGGGTTCCCGTGCTTTTAGAAGTGCTATAAAGGAGGTTTCAAGTTAGGAATATACAGAAGTAGCTAAAAAGGTTTCTGATAACGGAATTGTAAACTGTCGGTGATCTTATGATACTTACATTCTTGACAATATTAGTTCAATAATTCCATCTAATCCCCCACTTGGTTTGTCTCCGATGCCAGGTGACATTGCTGTCCAAATTATTTCCACATTATTTTTCTTATTCTCTACCTTATGCCATGAAGAATCCCCCTCAGCAGCAGAATGAATAACTATCCCGAAGTTCGCCTTTGCCCAAATAATATATGATTGTATCTGCCAAAAGTACGGCTCCTCGCGAAACCGATAATAGCTATTTTTAGCCTCCAATATGAGGCGGATCCCATTATCTAACTCAATAGCAACATCTGGATCAACCTTAATGAAGTTGTTGTCTTCTCTCTGCCAGTGAGTTTCATATCTTGCTTGATAGATGATCCTTATTCTATTATCGCGGGATACAAAGACATTCTTGCCAGCTTTACTTGAGACTTCACTCAATTTTAGATCAAATTTTTCCGATAGTGCATACAAAATTTTACAAAACATCCAACATTCATACATGTCATTTTTATCTTCAAGCTTCATAAAATGATACCTTAAGACATGTTTTAGAATGGTTTTGTCATCTAATGCTACCCAAAAGTAGTTTTTCCATTTCTCAAATAATCTGAGAATATTTGTATAATAACTAGGAATCTTACCACGCTCAATTCTATTTTTCATATCTGCAAATAACCGGTTTACCACTGGAA
>CAYWRR010000009.1:0-25963 GCA_964460425.1 uncultured Nitrososphaera sp. | reverse complement strand
TCTAGCACCTCATAGCCATATTCATTTTGTTTTTCGTGTAGGAGTTGAGTCAACCTCTTAGCAATGTTTTGTTCTAAGACCTTCCTTCTATATTTGGGACAAAAGATAACGTGATATTGACAGCTATAGACTAGGTGGTGGTCATCTGTCTTGCATTGCTTTGAAGTCTGCTGGACTTGCAATGTCTACGATAGTGTTAGATACGACTCTTTCTTATAGCTTTATAGTTATGTAATGGGCAATTCATCCCTTCCATAAATGGAGAGGGCTTTCTTGCCCAAAGCCAACATAAATTTGAGTTGCTTTGATGATACCAAATAGAAAAAGAAATCGCCTCCTCTTCCTCCTCTTGCTAAGAATGGTTCAAAATAGCTAGTGAAGCTGTCTGGAATATAATAATACTTATCAAGTCTGAAATATTCTCTAATCCAGAGAACAAGGGTTGAAAAATAGAAGAAGAAGATGGTTTGCACATTGTCAGGCAAATCACAAATTGACTGATAATACTGATAATATTGACTATATTTAAATAACTTGCAACCTAAGCCTATTGACAAACACATCATGATTGCTGAAGATATGGCTGAAAAGAAGCTACGCGGCTCTGGTGGTTACGCTATTGCAAGAGTAACAGATGAAGAACAAAAGAAGGGAAACCTTGGAGGTCCGGAGCTATTCTTGGCCGGCATTGGCAGGCTTGAAGAGGATAGGTTTGTAAGACATTATTGCAACAAATGTGAAAAAGCGTACGAAGGCTCACCAGCATTGGTATTTGAAAACCCAAATGAAGAGCTTGGAGAAGGAGTCACCCTTATTGAAAAGGGTGAATACAAGTGCAAGACTTGTAATGCCACAATTGCACAATATCGCAAGTTCGATACTCCTGCCCAGACACCGCCGCAGCAGCAAGAGACTACTACTAATACTACTTCTGTTCAAGCCCCAGCCTCAAGAGAAGAAGAGGGGGAGGAGAGTCCAGCTTCTTCTTCGCCGTCTGATCTTGTTGCTCCAACAACATCCCCACCACCACCAACAACAACAACAACAACAACTACTACAATTACAAGTGATATCTTTTTTCCAATGCAATCTCTTGTTGGCATGTATGCCTATGATAGCGAGGCGATGCTAATTGGAAAGGTTGAGGAAATAGGTCTGCGCAAGGTAGGAGGAGGAAACGCGCATATAACGATCAAGATAGGTGAAAAAGAAGTACCGTGGGATGGCATCTCAAAAATAGGAGACATTATTCTGCTAAAAGCCGGCGAAACCAAGCCTGCCGCTGCTGCTGCAGCAGCAGTTGAAAGCAAATGTTCTGCTTGCGGCTACCAAAA
Source organism: uncultured Nitrososphaera sp. (assembly GCA_964460425.1). GTDB lineage: Archaea > Thermoproteota > Nitrososphaeria > Nitrososphaerales > Nitrososphaeraceae > Nitrososphaera. The sequence continues at coordinate 24,629 of CAYWRR010000009.1, read as the reverse complement.
CGAATCTGATGCCGCATTTTGTGCAGAGTGCGGCACCAAGCTATAGTAGTAGTAGCAGTAGCTGCTATACTACTACTACTACTACTACTACTATACTACTAGTTGAGGATTATTCTAGCGTCAACCACTCTGGCTCCTTTTCCTTCTTCGAGTACCAAAAGCGGATTGATGTCAAATTCCTTTATCTCTGGAAAGTCAACTACGAGTTGGGAAAGTCGCTGGAGTGAATCCGCGATTGCTCTTAAATCTGATGATTTTTCTCCTCTGACACCCTTTAGCAGCTTTATGGTCTTGATGGATTCGACCATGTCTATCGCCTCTTGCTCGTCAATGGGCGCAATTCTAAATACAACATCTTTAAGCACTTCAACATATATGCCGCCAAGACCAAACATGGTGACTGGTCCAAATGTGGGATCTTGGCTTGCCCCAAGTATAGTTTCCTTGGCTGACTTGACCATTTCCTGAACAAGCACACCTTTTATCTTGGCGTCTGATTTGTACTTTGTCGCATTCTCTGTTATTGTCCTAAATGAATTTCTCAATTCGTCGTCGGTCTTGATGCCCACCTTGACGCCGCCTGCGTCTGACTTGTGGATGATGTTAGGAGAAACTATCTTCATGACCAGAGGATAGCCTATTTGCTTTGCTGCATCCATAGACTCTTGCTCCGTAGTGCACAGTATGCTCTTTGGAGTTGGAAACCCATAAGCCTCAAGCACCTCATAGCCTTCCTCTTCAAGGAGGTTGCTCCTTCCATTCTTGCGGACGTTCTCAAAGATTGACTTTACCTTAGCTGTATCTTTGGCAAATTGCAGGGTGGTTCTCTTCTTGTTTGAAGCTTCATCGACCCATTCCTTAAAATCATACATTGCCTTAAGTGTCCTTATCGCAGGCTCTGAGTATAGGTAGTAGGGGATGCCTCCTTCTGACATGATCCTTCTGTTTTCTATTCCTTCTGCGAGACCCATCAGCGACGCAAGTATTGTCTTGTTGGGGAATTGCTGCGATACCTTGACAAGAACCCTTGCAAGGTCGTCGTAGTTGAGTGTGGCTGAAGGGGTGCACATTGTCACGACAGAGCCTACGTTTGGATGCGCCAGTGTCAGATGTAATACTTTTTCAAACCTCAGATAATCTGCATCACCAACAATATCTACAGGGTTCCTCGGCGAACCATACGAGGGTATGACAGCCGCTATCTCATCTCTTATAGATGAGATATCTGCCATCTTTAATCCATACCTCGAGCAGGCATCAGTTGAAATAATAGCTGGACCACCGGCATTAGATACAATAACAACATTGCCATCTGGTATCGGTTGCTTTGAAAATGCGGTGGCGAGATCGAATAGCTCACCCATTGTGTCAACTCTAATTACGCCACACTGAGCAAAAGCCGCTTCATAGTTTGCATCAGAGCCACCCAGTGCTCCGGTATGTGAAGCTGCCGCCTTGGCACCTTCTGCAGTCCTGCCAGCCTTGAGTACGATTATTGGTTTTTTCCTTTCAGTAGTTATCTTCTTTGCAATTTCCATGAATCTCCTTGCATTTCTGATATCTTCAAGGTACATCACAACGACTCTAGTGTCTTCATCTTCTGACAAGAGCTCAAGGACATCACTTTCGTCCATGTCCACCTTGTTGCCCATGCTGATGACTTTTGAAAAGCCGATGTTCTGAGCTTCTGCGTCCTCCACAGTTGCGGCGCAAATGGCCCCACTCTGTGATACAAGTGCAATATTACCATATTTTGGAGTGATCTTTAGAAATGTGGAATTCATTATGTTATCCTTTGAAAAGCTCATTATTCCAAGGCAGTTTGGACCAATGACCTTGATGTCATATTTCTTGGCAATTTCGCCAACCTCTCTTTCTAGCTTGGCACCAGCCTCGTCCACCTCCTTGAAACCTGCAGAAACAATGATTGCACCCTTAATTCCCTTCTTGCCCACCTCTTCCATGACAGACGGGGTGAATTTGCTGGGCGCAGCCACCACTGCAAGGTCTATAGAATCTGGAATATCAAGTACATCCTTGTATGCTGTCAATCCACCTACTGTCGGGTTTGATGGGGTGACCGGGTAAATCTTGCCCTTGAAGTGCTTGGCAATATTATAAAAGATCGTCTTGCCCACTCCTGGCTTTTCAGAAGCGCCAATTATAGCGATCGACTTGGGCGAAAAGAAGATCGAGTCTGACATGAAGTGAAGGCGTCTGAGGCTGGTTATAAATGATTCATATGGATAGCTTTTTTACTGCCAGAAATCGAATAATATAATACTATCAATGGCAAGCGGTATCTTGATTCTGCTAGTAATCCCGGCAATCATTGCATTTGTCTTCGGAACATGGGTATTTTATAGTGTGGTAATTGATGTGTCAAAAAGAGAAACATCGCAATTTACTGTAGTGGGGCCTGACACCATCAGAATGAAGGTCGACCCTCCCCCGGAGTAAAAAAGCAGCTCTTAGTTTAATGATTCAAAAAAATCAGAATTTAGAATGATGATATGTATGATCATGACCATTAGATCAAACAGATAACCAATAGCTAAAAAGTAACCTTTATTTTCAATTACAAAATCTCTACCTACTGCATTGAGTGGGATAAACGAAATAGTAGATGCTGAAATGGAAGGTCTGATTGCAGACCTCAAGACACTGATAAGGCAGCCAAGCATTTCTGCAAAAAAGCTGGGTCTAGTAGAGTGTGCCAACCTCGTTGCAAAAATAATGCGCAAGGCCGGCATCAACTCTGAAGTTCTCTACCTTGACGACAAGAGTATCCCGCCCATTGTGTATGGCGAATTAAAATCAAAGTCAAATCCGAACAAGACTATTTTGTTTTACAACCACTATGATGTTCAGCCAGAAGAACCACTTGAGCTATGGGAGAACAACCCATTTAGTGGAAAGGTCGAGGGTAACTATGTGTTTGGCAGAGGCTCTGCTGACGATAAGGGGGAACTGATTACGCGCATCAAGGCAGTTGAATATTGCTTGAAAAAGACAGGCGACGTACCTTGCAATGTCAAGTTCATGGTAGAAGGCGAAGAGGAGGTCGGAAGCGTGCATATCGAGCAGTACCTCAATAGGTACAGCAATAGGCTTTCTTCATGCGACGGTGTAATATGGGAATTTGGGTATGTGGACACCGAGGACAGGCCAATAATCAGCCTCGGTATGAAGGGGCTGCTATATGTTGAATTAATAGCAAAGGGCCCAGTGCGTGACGCTCATTCAAGTCTTGCAGTGCTTATTGAAAACCCTGTGTGGCGTCTTATCTATGCGCTCAATACACTGCGCGATGAGACCGGCAAGATACTAATCAAAGATTGGTACAAGGAAGTGAGGCCATTTACGCAGCAAGAACTATCAGTCATTGCAAGTGAGCCCTTTGATGTGGAAGAGTTCAAGAAAGAGTATGGTGTCAGCAAGTTTGTTGCTGATACAAAGGGCACTTACATAAAAAAGGCGCTAGTTGGAATGCCCACCTGCAACATCGCCGGGTTTAACTCCGGCTACATAGGCGAAGGTGCAAAAACAGTGGTGCCGTCTCAGGCAGCAGTCAAAATAGACTTTCGGCTTGTGCCAGGTATGGTGCCGGAAAGGCAGCTTGAACGACTCAATAATCACTTGAGGGAGCACAGTTTTTCAGACATAGAGGTCAAGCTCATTCATGGCGAGGCTGCAGCAAGGACACCTATTAGCGACCCGTTTGTCAGGCAGGTAGAACAAGCTGCAAAAGAGATCTTTGGTTCGGCGATAATAAGCGTCTCTTCTGCTGGCACAGGTCCGATGTATTCTTTTGCAAAAGTACTCAAGGCACCCTGTATTTCGATCGGTAGCACCTACTTGTTTGCCCGAATACACTCTCCAAACGAGTTTGCAAGGATTGATCTATTGAACAAGACAACCAAGTGTATTGTAAAAGTGATGGAAAGGTTTGCCAGCTAGAGGATAGCTGCTAAATTAATAGTCAAACAAGCAGTTCTACATTCATACCTTGAATCATGTGCACTATGTTATGGGGCGTCTCTGCTAGATGATATATCGCCAAGAAAGACGCAGAGCAATAAATAATGGATGGGGAGAGATTTGAACTCTCGACCACCTGTGTGTAAGACAGGTATCCTAACCAGGCTAGACTACCCATCCGGCAAATTGCTCGTCAGTTGAGCGGATCGATATTAATAGTTCGATATTAATAGTATTTGGAGTTGAATGCTCGCAAAATAACCAATATATATACTTGCTACAATTTTGATTTCTGAAAAATTTGCCTCAAGTTGAAAGTACAAAAATTCCTTCTCTTATTGTGATAGCTGTTGCATTTTTTTGCTGCCATGATTCTTTACTCTCCTGCTTTTCCTGGTGCGTTTGCCCACGGCGTCCACTAGCGGGCTGCGGCCGATTTTAAAGGCAAGAAGGCTAGCCTCATTGTCGTGTTCGACCCACCAGTAGTAGTACTAGTAGTAGTAGTAGTAGTAGTAGTAGTAACTGATACCCGCAACCTATCTTCACATGTACAAGATTCTATAACAAAAACACAAATCAAAATCCTGAATAAGAAGTGACATATAGGATCTTTTTTCAAAAGAACTGTACTCAAATCCCTGTTATAACAGAGGACGGCCAATTCGGTGGGCAGAGTTTCTTCTATGACCCTGAAGGCTACTTACAATCACAGGTAGTTCCTAGGGACATTGAGACATTAGTAGCTAGAGGCAAGGTAGAGCCCTAATTTGGCGGATCTGGAACAGGGGAGTAACCATTGTGGTAGAGGGACCTATTTTCATAGACCCTAGCTTCTACAACCTGTTTTTCGGGGTACATACATACTGTTGGCACAACCCTAACTCAGGTAGACCCTGTGCTCAAATATGATGTATGGGTGACTCCAGGTCTAGAATAAATGATCAACATCCCATGCGGCCAGACTCAGTAGGTCAAGATCAGGAACTATTACGGTGCTACTGACAGCTCTCTAGCTATGATCCAGAGACAAAGACAATCCTCTGTTTTCAATGCCCTTGGACTGGACTTCTGATATGATATTCAGAATAGGCATACTACCTACAGAAGTATATATGCATTTAGACCAAAGATGCTATCTGACTTCAAAAAACAATCACTCAATGCTACGGTAAATGGCGTAAGCGTTCCGGTGACAATAGATACCTAACTCCGAAGGCCACTATCGTGCATTATACTATATCAAAGACGAACCTTGAAAACATCGCCAGCAAGGTGACATCTGAGAACAGGACGCCGTACAAGGCAGTGTTTGCGCTGAACCCTTCAGACCCTAGAAGTGAAGTCAAGGTGGCTTAGGTCTCTACCGAGTCAGAGAATTATAAGGTGGGCCTCATATGGCCGAACAAATTCTCCCACAGCAGACACTAACATCTGACATCAGAATAACTTGCAAGTATGACACGCCAGTGTCTGCTGCAGCATATACGAATTAGTCTTTGTGTACAAGGATGGCAATAAAGTAACACGCTCTGGAGGAGTGACACTCCTTAGGGCATATCATCTTTTCAGGATGTAATGTTTGCACCGCCGGGGCCGTTCAATGTGCGGGTAGAAAAGATAAAGGACTCAAACGAAATATGGTGCAATCAGGCCTGACTGTGGTGCCCGAGTTCCCTGTAGGCATCATCGCTTCTATAGTAGTAGTGATCACACTTGCAATAGCTGCAATTATAATAGCTACCAAGAGGATGTCGTTCCTTCATATGGGTAAGATGTATTAGGCATATCGTACCACTTATTTTATGTCCGATGACGAGTATCGCAAATTGTCGCAGAGTGAGATAGAGCAGGAAGTAGGTAAGCTCAATAACTGGAAGGTTGTCAATGGCAAGATAAACAAGACGTTTGAGTTTGGCGACTTTGTGCAGGCATTTGGATTTATGACAAAAGTTGCAATGAATGCAGAAAGGATGAACCATCATCCAGAATGGTTTAATGTTTATAACCGAGTTAGGATCGATCTTGTAACACATGACGTCAATGGTATAAGCAACTACGATATCGAGCTTGCAAAGATCATCGACAATATTGCCAAAGCCTGAATGTATATGCTTTGCGTAGATACTTATCAATACACATATTAGTATTGTGTGGTTGCGGAGAACATAGAAGGCAGCACAAGGACAGCCGACATTATAGCATACTCGCTTCTTCTTGACCGGGTGTGTACCCAATATGAGCTGCCCTGCTTGATTCCCTACTCCTTTAAGCCTGCAGATATTTCAGCTCTGCTGAGTCCATGTGATTTTTTATTGTTGAAAAAAGCTGTGAATTTATAGATGCTGTAAGGAAAAGCTGCAAAAGAGTGGCTGGAGAATAAGGAAGTTATATCTTGCCAAATGTATCAGTTGAAGCCCTTAGGAGAAGAGGCTTCTTGCCAGTAGGTGTTTTTATGTCTACTCTCTGCAGACGAGTTCCAAAGACTAGCTAGTGGCAAAAAAGTTTATTCACCTTATCCCCCAGACAAAGGAATCTATAGAGTAGGAGGAGCGAGTTTATCATAATGAGTTACTTACCACTGAGGACCGTGCAGAGACACAGCAATCGGCAACTCGAAGCTCTAATGCTTGGTAATTAAAAGGAATATAGTTAATTAAAAGGAATATAGTCTCCTAGAGGGTGCAAGGAAAAAGTTATTATTATCAGCTGGTTGAGTGGGACTGATTGTAATAGGCTAGCAATGCCGCAATAGTCTTGGCGTCACCAATCTCGCCATTGAGACATTTCTTGATTGCCGTACTCAATCCAATCTTCCTTATCCTAATATTCTCGTCATCATCGAGACGGCCTCTAGCTATTTCTCTCAGGTTTGTAGCAACAAATACATGCATCAACTCAGTGGAGTAGCCTGGAGCAAGATACCATTTCAAGAGTGGTATGAGAGTGCCGGCATAGCCGATCTCTTCTGCCATTTCACGAACTGCTGCCTCCCTTGGTGTCTCTTTCTTTTCCATCTTGCCTGCCGGGATCTCTAACAGCACTTTGTTTGCTGCGCGGCGGTACTGAGTAACTAGAATAACGCTGCTATCTCTGAGTGCCACTATCCCGACAGAGTTTTGATGCCCGACAATTTCCTTATCTACAATCTTGCCATTTAGCAGGAATTTATCTTTCCTAAGATTGATGATGTCACCAGAATAGATCCTGCTACTTTCAATTACTCTAACACTTTTCATGTCTTTACAGATATCATCTAGCGATTAAACCTATTCGTTAATTTTATATCAGATTGGCGTATCATTTGATACGTGGAGTTCATTGATGACGCCGGCGACATCATTGTACCTAAGGCCGTCAGGCCGATAATTGATCTCAAAGAGACTCCACTTGGCAGTATGAAAGGAGCCATTAGGCAATACCGCTATGGGGTCCTCCATATTAGAGAATATGATACTCATTACAGTGTGCACACGGACACCGTGGATCCATCAATTAACCCACTTGGACACCTGCTTGTGGACGCACCAGAGTACTTGGCAGGCTCTACAGCCGCGTTCATAATCGGCAGGCGCTTAGGCACAACAGTCTACAATATGCGCAAAAAGCAGGGCAAGAGTACAAAGGATGCTGTCATCGACGCAGTTCTGGCTGGATACATAGCCGGCTCTGCTGCAGGCAACCTTGTCTTCAACATGACCAACTCGCTGAAAAATAAAAGGAGTAAGTAAGCTCCATGGAGAACCCGGCCTCGATCAGAAAAGAGGACACGACTTTTATCGAAGATGCATCAGTCTATCCACACCCTTCAAAATTGCATGTTGCTAAGGTAGTGCTCAAGCTTTTGCCCATTGTAATAAATTTGCGGCGTGACAGGCGCCAATGGGTCAAGCATGAGGGCAAAAATATCGACGAAGAAAAGTACCGTAAGCATGCTCATAAGGTGCTCAAAACATTCATTGAGCTTGGGCCGTCATACATCAAACTTGGCCAATGGCTTTCAACCCGGGTAGACATTTTGCCGCAGCCCTATCTTGAAGTGCTCTCAAAATTGCAGGATGATGTCCCCCCTGCTCTATTTTCGCAGGTAAAGCCAGTAATTGAAAAAGAACTAGGCAGGATAGAGGATGCATTTGAAGAGTTTGATACTGCTCCACTGTCTGGGGCAAGTCTTGGACAGGTCTACCTGGCAAAGTATAATGGCAAGCAAGTCATAGTCAAGGTGTCTAGGCCAAATATTGAAAGAGTAATCGAAGACGACATTTACGTTATGAAAAAGATATTGCCTCTTGCAACACGGTTTATCGATCCGAATCTGGGATTCTCGGCAGAAGGCATGATGGCACAGTTCATCGAGACGGTACATCAGGAGATGGACTACCGCATAGAGGCAGAGAACCTGCTTACGATCAAGCGCAATCTGGCAGACGATCCGTCAGTCATAATACCGGACATATTCTTAGAGAAGACTACCAAACATGTGCTTACAATGAAATATGTTCCAGGCATCAAGATAACTGATATTCCAAAGCTGGATGAAAAAGAGATCGATAGAGAAAAGCTTGTAATGCGCGTGCATAGACTGTTCTTCAAGATGCTTCTGCGCCACAATATCTTCCATGCAGATCCGCATCCCGGAAACATTTCAGTTGCAGACGATGGCCGCCTGATACTGTACGACTTTGGAATGGTGGGAAGGCTTGACAGCGAGACGCGCATCAGACTTATCCGCCTCTACCTCGGCCTGATAGACAAAGACCCAGAGAGGACTGTCAACGTACTGATAGAACTTGGGACACTTGAGCCCACAGTGAACCGTTACATAGTTGAGCGAGGCATTGCACTCAGCATACAATCCATGCATGGTACACAGGTCGACAGGATGGAGGTAAAGGCGCTGGTAGACCTTGCAAACAAGACGATGAGCCGATTTCCTTTCCGACTGCCAAAGAACCTTGCGCTCTACATGCGTATGTCTTCTATTCTTGAAGGCATCTATTACCACCATAAGGTGTCATTCAGGTTTGTCAGGGTACTTGCAAGCCTGCTTGAAGAAGAGGGACTTGTACGTGATGCCTACATTGAGGAAGTAAAAGTAACTGCAAAGAGGTTTGCAAAGGGAATTCAGGATTCAGTAAATGTTGCGCCGCTGTTAAAGACATACCTTGAAAGAACGGGACCCCGTAGCGGATATGAGAAAAATAATAGTATGCTTGCAGCAAGTGTCCTTGCTTCTGCATTGTTTATTGGATCCGCCTTGATGTTGCCATACAACTTTTATCTTGCGTACGGCGGCTTCGCCGCATCTGCTGCGGCAGTTGCAGTGGCATTGAAAAAGAAAATTTAGAGCATGTAAGTGCTGGGAAAGTACCTGCCGCCTAACTAGGATATGGCATGTGTCCGCATCAATTAAACCTAATTTTAATGTGCGCTTTTTCTCCTTTTCTACAATTATCATGCTTCATTTGAGCTGTTGCCAGCTTTTCCTTATCGAATTATAAGTACTGCAAAAGTCCATATACTGTATAGCATTTCATCAATTTCCCATCGCCACTGCTGTATATGGATGCAGGGGGAACGAAACAGCTGTAAGATAATGGAATAATACATCTAGTTATGATGAGTGTTATTATATGTAATAATGCATAATCTTGTGATCAATTGACCTGCACTTTTTATGTTTCACTTTTCAACCTGAATCCTACTATAGTTGTTCAAAAGTAGTAAAAAATCAAGTACACATTTACGCTATTGGAATGTTTGTCGATTTAGGTATAGGTATCCTGAGTGTTACTATGCCATTTTCGTATGTCGCCTTGCCTTCCACCTTTTCTTCTTCTCCTCCCTTAAACGATATTGGCAATAGAACCCTTTTGTCTATCTTGAGCGGCCTGTGCCTGTAGTATACCGTGCCAAGTGGCTCTGCCTGTTCTCTCTTGGCTGTTATGTACAATATATTGCCTATAATTCTGAGATTAATATCCTTCTTGGCAAAGCCCGGGAGATCAACAGTGACTACTAGATCGTTGCCCTCTTCTATTATGTCAATTGCTGGCATGACAAACTCATAAAATTCTCTAGATCTGCCATCCAGCTCTTTTGCCAGCTCTCTTGCCACATATCTTCCAATACCCATAATATAATAACTTCATCAAGATGATATAAATCCTTTATTTCAAACCTTAAGACTTAACAAAGTAAAAATACTCCGACGAGGATATGCATCCAAGTCAATGTATGCCGGTTCTTATGAGATGCCAAACTGCAATGCCTGTGGTAGACAAGTGAGGCCGGGGGAGCTCTCAGAGAGTTTCAGCTGTCCAAAATGCAGGAACGCAACAATATGGCGTTGCGAGGGCTGTAAGGGGAAGCAGAAAAAGTACCAATGTACTGCCTGCGGGTACAAAGGCCGCTAAGTGAGCACTTTGAGAAAGTTTGTAACAAGCTCTCTTTGGTCCTGTTGCATCGTGATAACAGCTTCTACCAGTTCTTTTTCGACTATTATCTGCTTAGATATGACTAACCTCAGCTTCTTGATGTCAAGCGGCGCAATGCTATCAATTGTGCCGGTGCTGTAGGCGTAAATGTATTCGTTGATGATCTTTGAAACAAATGACGGCGCCACCAATATCAGAAATAGCATACTTTCCTTCATTATCTTGGAATCAGAGTCGCTTGCTGACAGTGATGATATGTATGACCGCAGCAGGTGCATACGATTATCGCCCAGCTCCTCAATTGATGATGCTACCAAAATGCCAGTATCTGTCAGTTCGTAGAATGGCACTCCTTCTAGCTGGAGTGCCTTTGGTCCTCTTCTCAAAGGCAGTCTGCCGCCTTCTCTTACCACGCCTGCTGGAATGAGAACTTCATCAAGGTCGCGGAATATGCCGGAGTAGATGTTTTGCCATAAGATACCATGCTGCTTGGCAATGGCGTGTGCTATCGATGTTCTGGTGCGAAGCTCTGGACTCTGCTCCGTGGCCAAATGTGCTATTATGCCGCGCTGCCTCTTTGCCTCGCCAGTGAACTTGTTCTTGCGGGTCTTAAAAGTATCAAATATGGCAATGGTTGACTTTTTCACTTGCAAGCACTATACGAAAGGCTAATTTTAAGCAGTCTGTTAGTATTTTAATTTGTTGTTCTTTCTAGATTAAATTTCGAGAGGCATGCCGTAAAACATACACAAACGTACGCCTCTCCAAATAAACCCAACATATTTTCTTTAGATAATTATCCTAGTCTTTAAACTATTTTTGTTAATTTAATCATAAATTTTATGTTGAAGGTAAGATCTTTGAATCTTTTTATTGATGCATATCCGTCCTTATGCAGTGACAACAAGGGGCAAGATAATCGTGATAGAAGGTACCGACAAGGCTGGCAAGGGTAGCCAGTCTCGCATGCTTGCAGAGATCCTAAAGGCTTCAGGCAAGGTTTGTGTCATTATGGATTTCCCGGATTACACGACATCAATTGGGATGGAAATAAAAGCGTTCCTTGAAGGTAAGCGTGATTACCTCCCAGAGGTCAAGCACCTGCTGTTCTCAGCAAACAGATGGGAAAAAAAGAAAGAGATCGAGAGCATGCTCGAAAATGGTACGATTATAGTCATGAATCGTTACTGGCAGTCAAACCTTGTCTACGGCGTAGCAAATGGTATCGACACCAATTGGCTTCTTAGACTTGACAAGGGTCTGCCAAAGGAAGATATTGTGCTTGTGATTCTGGTCAACCCAAGCATATCTGCCAAGCGCGCAGAGATTCAGGATATCTTTGAGTCTGATCCTCATCTGGCGGCAAAAGCATATAAGAACTACCTAAAGTTTGCAAAGCAGTACAGATGGAAGGTAGTCGATGGCTCAAAGAGCAAGGAGCAAGTTCACCATGAAATAATGAAGATAGTAAGGAAAGAGCTTAAAGTTTAAGTCCTGTTAGCTTGTGATACAAAACAAGCAATCAATATGGACTTCGCAGGCGAAATAACAGACCCTGTCCATAAGTACATCAGATTCTCGCTGGTTGAAAAACAACTGATCGACAGCCCTGTTTTTCAACGCTTGCGGAGGATAAGACAGCTGGCTGGTGCACATCTAGTGTATCCGAGCGCGCAGCACTCGCGCTTTGAACACTCACTTGGTGCCATGCATATCGCCGGCCTTGCAGGCGAAACGTTACTTGGCAAGGGATATATCGATCACGCAGAAGTGGTACAGGATCTCAGGCTTGCTGCGCTGTTACACGATATTGGACATGGGCCTTTTTCACACCTGTTCGAAGAGGTCCTTGAGTATAATTGTAATACTAGCCATGAGGAGCTTGGAAAAAAGATCATAATGCAAAGCGAGATGGCTGACATTCTGGGAAGGTATGGTTACAGCGTACATCAGATATGCAAGCTTTCATTTGGCCAGTCAAAGGTAAATTTCATGAATGAGATTATTTCTGGTGGACTGTCTGCAGATATCATGGACTATTTGCCTCGCGATGGGCTTTTCACTGGAGCAGAGTATGCTAAGCTCGACTACCACAGGCTTGTGAGTTCGCTTGAAGTTTCAAAGAACCGGCTTGCAATAAACAGATCTGCCCTCAACTCACTTGAATCAATGCTGATCTCGCGTTATGAAATGTTCAAGGCAGTATATTTCCATAAGACAGTGAGATCTGCTGAAGTAATGCTCCTACGCTCAATGATAGCGGCAGACGAGGCGCTTGGATTGACAAATACTTCGCTCCACAAGTACCTTACGCTAACAGATGAAGCTACCCTTGAGCGACTCTGTACACTTTCCGGCAGATATACATTTTCAGGCAAGATGGCACGAGATTACCGCGACAGGAGGCTGCTTAAGAGTGTTTATGAAAAATTCTTGCACAAGCGCGATAGGCAAAGGATGGACAGAAAAGCGCTGGAGGCACTTGCTTCTCATATTGCACATATGGCAGATGTCGATAGCAACTATGTCTTTGTCGATGTCTCTCGCGCCCCCTCTATGCCGCTGACTCCAAGCAAGGAAGAGATGTATTCCATATTGGTTGTCGATAAAGATCGAGTGTATGAGATGCCGATGTCAGAGATTCCACTGGTGGAATCGATCTCAGGATTCTTCGACATGCTACGTGTCTATACCACTGCAGAGAATCGTGAGAAGGTGGAGCGAGCTGTTAAAAAGGTATTGGGCGATCAAGGTATACTGAATATGGGGGCAGGTAAGATCCACGCGGGCTAGGCGTCGTGTTGTAATCAAATTATCTGGAAAAGTGTTTGGCTATGAAACAGCGTATGAGCTGAAGAGGTATGCTAGGATGTTGAGCAAAATAAGCGAGAAAGTGCAGCCCGTAGTTGTGGCAGGTGGTGGCAAGGTTGCACGCCACTACATCTCCACCGCAAGAAGCTTTGGCTCGGATGAAGCTTCTCTGGACATCATAGGCATCGAGGTTTCAAGGCTTAATGCAAGGCTCATGATTATTGCACTTGGTGATCAGGCGTACCCTGTAGTCCCAGAAGACCTAGAGCAGGTGAGCAAGGCTGTGGCAGCCAACAGAATAGTTGTGACAGGCGGCTTACATCCGGGGCAGAGCACAAATGCAACAGCTGCACTTATTGCTGAAAAGGTCAAAGCTTCCAAGTTCCTCAATGCAACAGATGTCAACGGCATTTATGATTCCGATCCCAACAAGAACAAGGACGCCAAGTTATTCAATGAAATTACTGTCAAAAAGTGCATAGATCTATTGGGATCTGAAGATTCGGCGGCAGGCAGCTATGACCTGATGGACATTGTAGCGCTCAAGGTGATAGAGCGAAGTAAGATCCCTACAGTAGTGCTCAAGTCAGATCCCGCCGTAATCAAGAACGCAATTTCGCGTAGTGCTGTTGGGACACGCATTGTAGTATAGGCATTCAAATTCATATATTGTGCTCTGTCAAACGAATGACAAGATCCCAAATAACAATAGCTTCTATTTATGTCATCCAATCTTGTTATAGATTAGGTGTATATTGATGAGCCACATCCCTACTGTATCTTATGATGATGACTACCTCTACCCCATTGCAATTACAATATATACTATCTTAACTCATCATAATCCTTCTAGCAAATGCCAATTGCGACCTTCCGTTATGTGCATATTTAGTATCTTTCCAATTGCAATAATTTCTGGTCAGCTCCCCATATGGCTAATTAATCATTGGCACACCACTACCACCTTCTGTCTTCTTTCCTGACAGTTCAATAAGCATATTTTACAGCTTATGATACCGTCTTAATTTCGCCAGTGAACTCTTGCATACCATCTGCAAGCATCCTTTTGAAAGCTTCTTCTCCCTGTTCCATTGGCATGGGCCTTGACTGAGCCTTGGCATACCCATCATTATCACAAATAAAAAGCATTGATTCATTACCACTTGTCATCTTACCTACCAGCTCTTCTTCACCCACAGGCTCAAACCCTGCCATGCCCTGCTTGATAGTATAGGTCAGCATGGCAAAGCCGGTATACTCGAATAGCCTCATTTGGGCTTTCTGAGCCCTATCGCGTCCGATATTTGCCGCCTTGTGGTATTGCAACGGCAGCAATTTTCTTGTAACGGCTAGTATAAGCATTTGGATTGGCTCTGTGGCTCTGTTAACTTAAGCATTACCTCCAATGACAAACATGTTATTAAATCGTATTATTCTGTCAGCAGCAGCAACGGAAGACACTGTACAGATATAGAAAGAACAAATTTTCTTCAACCAGTTACAATACGTACATAACATGTATGTATGTATAGCTGCTAGGCTGGGACTCAGAACTAATAATAATAAAATACAGGGGTACAGCCCATACCTGATCATAGCTGATAGGTCTTCTGTCCTATTGCGATTCATTTGGTCATGAAAAGCTAGGATATGTTCCTAGCTATACGACTTACCTTAACAGAGCCGGAAACTCTAACGCTTAGTTCATTTCAAACAAGCGCCGTAATGTAATACCATCAATTTTTTAGAATAAAATTAATTTTTTGCGAGTGCGAATACTTATATATGCTCACTCTTCATTAGGTTTGACTTTGATGTTTTTTTTTACAGAGAATCTATTTTTTTATTCGGAGGTATGTTCTATTGTCTGAAAAAAAGGTAGTCAAGATAACGAACCACATTTACCAGCCAAAGCATGAAATTCTGCCCAAAGATGAGGCAGAAGAAATTCTAAAGAAGTATAATGCCAAGCCGAGCCAGCTTCCGTATGTCATGATAACTGATAAGGCGCTCGAAGACTTAGATGTTAGGCCAGGTGACATTATTAAAATAACTAGAAAGAGCCCAACAGCGGGTGAAAGTGTATATTACCGTTACGTCGTAGAGGGTTGAGTATACAATGATAGAGAATTCTATTGAGATGTGGCCGATCATCAATGACATTTTACGAAGGGAAGGTGTTGCAAGACAGCACCTGAACTCTTATAACGAATTCATGGAGCGCGGACTCCAAAGTATAATCGATGAAGTAGGCGAAATTGAAATAGAAACCGCAGAATATCCTTACAAGATCAAACTAGGGAAGATCAAGCTACAGCAGCCGAGAATAATGGAGCTTGACGGCTCGATAACACATGTTGCCCCAATGGAAGCAAGGCTTCGTAACTTGACCTATGCATCTCCTGTAATGCTGGAGTGTAGCGTAGTAGAAGACGGCAAGATTCTGGAATCGCGCTTTATTCACATAGGCGACATGCCGGTAATGGTCAAGTCCAATACGTGCATTCTGCATAACCTACCTGAGTCCAAGCTTATAGAATTTGGCGAAGACTCCCGGGACCCTGGTGGGTACTTCATCATTAACGGCTCAGAACGGGTCATAGTAGGACTTGAAGATCTTTCATATAACAAAATAATTGTTGATGCTGAAGAAGCTACAGGCACTCTGTTGTACAAGGCCAAAGTCTATTCCTCAATTGTGGGCTATAGAGCAAAACTAGAACTGGTAATGCGCCCAGATGGTTCAATAGTAACCAAGATCCCTGGCTCGCCTGTAGACATTCCACTTATCACTCTAATAAGGGCTCTTGGTCTTGAATCTGATAAGGATATTGCTGACTCAGTTTCACTCAATGAGATCATACAAGATGAGCTTGAGCCTTCATTTGAAAAGGCAGGTGATGTAAACAGAAGCAGGGATGCCATAGTATATATCAGCAAGAGGATTGCACCTGGCATGCTTGAAGAGTTCCAAATCAAGCGAGCTGAAACATTGCTTGATTGGGGTCTTTTGCCACATATTGGCAAAAACCCTGACAACAGGCACGAAAAGGCCCTGTTCTTGGGTGAGGCAGCCTGCAAGCTTATTGAGCTCAAGCTTGGCTGGATAGGTACTGATGATAAGGACCATTATGGCAACAAGGTGATCAAGTTTGCTGGCCAGATGCTTGCCGACCTATTCCGGACTGCATTTCGCAATTTGATACGTGACATGAAGTATCAGCTGGAGCGCTCAGGCCAAAAGCGCGGCATCAACGCTGTAGCTGCAGCTGTCAGGCCTGGAATTGTGTCAGACAAGCTTAACAATGCAATTGCAACAGGCAACTGGGGTAGGGGCAGGGTAGGCGTCACACAGCTGCTTGATAGGACAAACTATATGTCGACTATTTCGCATTTGCGAAGGATCCAGTCGCCTCTTAGTAGGAGCCAACCTAATTTTGAGGCAAGAGACCTGCATGCAACACATTTTGGCAGAATATGCCCTGCAGAAACTCCTGAGGGCTCCAACTGCGGCCTTGTCAAGAATCTTGCGCTGTCAGCTATAATTTCGGTCAACATCCAGAGTGCTGAAATTACAGAAAAGCTGTATGAGCTGGGAATACAGAGCGTAGACGATGTCGACCAGGCTCTGAAGAAGTCGGGCACAAGGGTGTTCGTCGACGGCCGGCTTATCGGCTACATCGAGAAAGGAGAACACCTTGCTGACACGCTTAGGTCTATGCGTAGATCAGGCAAGATCCATCCCCATGTCGGCATCTATCTTTACAGTTTTCAAAATCCTAATGCCACAAAGCGCCTTTATATTAGCTGCAACGCTGGCAGGGTGCTAAGGTCCCTTGTAGTAATTAGAGACGGCAGGCCACTTGTAACATACGAGGTAATTGAAAAGATATCGAAAAAGTTCCTTTCTTGGAATGATCTAATCTATATGGGTATGATCGAGCTGGTAGACGCAAATGAGGAGGAGAACTGCTATGTAGCAATTGATCCAAAGAAAATAGAGCCCCTTCACACTCATCTAGAGATATTCCCATCTGCCATCTTGGGTGTAGGAGCTTCAATCATTCCATATCCAGAGCACAATCAGTCACCAAGGAACACCTATGAAAGTGCAATGGCAAAGCAAAGTCTTGGCTTTTCTACGCCATTGATGAATGCAAGCACGTATGTCAGGCAGCACTTTATGCTCTATCCACAAACGCCGGTAGTTAGCACAAAGGCAATTAATTTACTTGGTCTTGAAGACCGCCCTACAGGACAGAATTGTGTCGTTGCTGTGCTACCGTTTGAAGGCTACAACATAGAAGACGCTGTGGTATTCAACAAAGCATCAGTAGATAGAGGGCTTGGCAGGACATTTTTTTATAGGATTTATGAGGCAGAAGCAAAGCAATATCCTGGCGGGATGAAAGATAATTTTGAAGTACCTCCGCCGGATGCCAACATTCGGGGCTACAGAGGCGAGAAGGCCTACCGTCTGCTTGAGCAGGACGGCGCGATAATGCATGAGGCAGTAGTGAATGGAGGGGACATCTTAATCGGCAGAACATCGCCGCCAAGGTTTATGGAAGAATACAAGGAGTTTGAGGTGAAGGGCCCATACAGGCGAGACACTTCAGTCGGCGTCAGGCCGTCAGAGAACGGTGTGGTCGATACAGTCATTGTGACTCAGTCAGTTGAAGGCGGCAAGATGTACAAAATTAGAGTTCGCGATATGCGCATCCCCGAGATCGGGGATAAGTTCGCCTCAAGGCACGGCCAGAAAGGAGTTGTCGGCATGCTGGTCAACCAAGAAGACCTACCATATACTGAGGATGGCATTGTGCCAGACATCATGATCAACCCACATGCGTTTCCTTCAAGGATGACGGTCGGTCAGTTCATGGAATCGCTTGGCGGCAAAGCCGCTTCACTCCGCGGCAAAATAGCTGACGGCTCGGCTTTTCTTGGAGAAAAGTTAGACGACATTAAGAATGCAATGGAGCATTACGGCTTAAAGTATACAGGTAAGGAAGTAATGTACGACGGCAGAACTGGACGAAGATTTCCAGCAGACGTCTACATTGGCGTAGTTTATTACCAAAAATTGCATCATATGGTTGCCGATAAGATCCACAGCCGTGCCAGAGGTCAGGTTCAGATGTTAACAAAGCAGCCGACGGAGGGCAGAGCGCGGGGCGGCGGATTGAGATTTGGAGAGATGGAGCGGGACTGTCTTATCGCATATGGCGCATCCATGATGCTCAAAGACAGGCTGCTAGAAGAATCTGACAAAGCTGAAGTAAATGTCTGTGAGCGTTGTGGCTTACTGGCGTATTATGATATCAAACAGCGCCGATACATATGCCGTGTATGTGGTGAAAAAGCCAAGATCTCATCTGTAGTGATTGCGTATGCGTTCAAGCTGCTGTTGCAGGAAATGATGAGTCTCAATGTTGCTCCGAGGCTACTTGTAAAGGAGAAGGTGTAGAGATATAAAATGATGGAAGAATCTGCAAAAACTCTAGGTGGAATAAAGTTTAGTGTATGGTCACCAACTGAAGTGCGTAAGTTCTCAGTAGCTGAGATCACTGCGCCTGAAACATATGACGAAGATGGAATGCCTGTGCAAGGCGGCTTGATGGATAACAGGTTGGGCACGCTAGAGCCTGGCCAAAAATGTGCCACTTGTGGAAACACTTCTGCTAGATGCCCTGGGCATTTTGGACATATCGAGCTAGCAGAGCCGGTGCTACACATCGCTTTTGTAGATGATATTCATAAGCTGCTCCTGATAACGTGCCGATCATGCAACAGGATCAAACTTGATGTAGAAGAGCTCGCCCACTACAAATCTATCCGCGACACAAAGGCGGCATATGCAGTAATTACACTTGAAAACATCAAAGATGATATCATTGAGCGGGCCAAGAAGGTCAAGGCCTGCCCGCACTGCGGCAAAGAGCAGTATGACTTGATATTTACAAAACCTACGATATTTGTTGAGCGCACTGATGCTGGCGAAAACAGACTGCTTCCAATCACCATACGCGAGAGACTGAGCCATATACCTAACGACGACCTGACGCTGCTTGGCTATGATCCCAAGACAGCAAGACCAGAGTGGTTTGTGCTGCAAGTGCTGCCGGTACCACCGGTGACTGTCAGACCCTCTATTATTCTGGAGACAGGCATTAGGTCAGAAGATGACCTAACTCACAAGCTTGTCGATATCATCAGGGTCAACCAGCGCCTCAAGGAAAGCAAAGAAGCAGGAACTCCTCCGCTTATTGTGCAGGACTTAGTCGATCTACTACAATACCATGTTACGACATACTTTGATAACGAAGTTTCTGGCATTCCACAGGCCCATCACAGGTCTGGAAGGCCACTTAAGACTCTTACTCAGAGGTTAAAGGGCAAGGAGGGGAGATTCAGAGGCTCACTTTCAGGCAAGCGTGTCGACTTTTCCAGCAGAACTGTGATTTCGCCTGACCCAAACCTTGCAATATCTGATGTGGGCGTACCGGTAGATGTTGCAAAGAAGCTCACTATACCAGAAACAGTTTCGCAATGGAACTTGGAGCGGCTCAAAGACTTGGTGATGAACGGCCCTAATACATATCCCGGAGCAAACTATATCATTAGGCCGGATGGAGTCAAGATTAGACTAGATTATGTTACTGATAGGAAAGCAATAGCTGATTCACTTGCCTTTGGCTACATTGTAGAGCGACACCTGTCAGATAGCGACATTGTCATTTTCAATAGGCAGCCTTCCCTCCACAGAATGTCGATTATGGCCCATAGTGTCAAGGTGCTGCCTTACCGCACATTCAGGCTGCATCCTGCAGTCTGTCCACCATACAACGCTGATTTTGACGGAGATGAAATGAACCTTCATGTGCCTCAGAGCGAAGAAGCAAGGGCTGAAGCAACGCTTCTTATGAAGGTGCAAGATCAATTGATCTCACCTAGGTATGGCGGCCCTATCATCGGCGGTATTAGAGACTTTATTACCGGTGCATTCATTCTTACCAGCGACAGCTCGACTCTGACAAGAGATGAATTCGCAAATTTGGCTATGCTAGGTGGCTACCATGGACCGCTACCCGAGCCGCTGATAACCACAGAGGACAGCCAAAAGAGGTACTCGGGTAGGCAGCTGTTCTCACTCTTTCTACCAAAGGACTTTAACTTTATCATTACCTCAAAGTGGAACAAGGCTGCAAAGGGAGAAGGCAAGGATGTAGTTATAAAGAATGGTGAGCTTATAAGCGGCGTCATAGACAAGGCATCGATTGGTGCCGAAGAGCCGGACAGCGTACTTCACAGGATCGCCAAGGACTACGGCACAGACGCGGCAAGAAGGTTCCTTGACTCAATACTTACCATGCTTAAGACGTACATCACCCATAGAGGATTTAGCTATGGGTACTCTGACCTGTGGTTGCCGCCAGAGAGCCGACAGGGCATCAGAGATATCATCCAAAGGACCTATGAAAAGGTCTATGAGTTGATACAACAGTACAATGAAGGCACGCTACCGTTAACAAGGGGTCTGTCTGGAGGAGAAGCTCTAGAGTTGTATGTTGTAAATGAACTGTCCCGCGCCCGTGATCGCGCCGGCAGAACAGCCGATAGGGCATTCCCTAACGAGAACTCAGGCGTAATCATGGCATCTACGGGTGCAAGAGGATCTACACTCAACATCGGCCAAATGACTGCAGCATTAGGACAGCAATCGATCAGAGGCAAGAGAATCCAGAAGGGCTATCACAACAGAGCGCTTTCACATTTTAAGCCAGATGAAACCAACCCTGATGCAAAAGGCTTTGTCAAGTCAAACTATCGCGATGGTCTGTCTCCACTTGAGTTCTTCTTCCATGCAATGGGTGGGAGGGAAGGCCTTGTAGACACTGCAGTGAGAACCCAGCAGTCTGGCTACATGCAGAGGAGATTGATCAATGCACTTGAGCATCTAAAGATTGAATATGATCATACCGTACGCGATCCCCACGGCAACATTGTGCAGTATCTGTATGGCGAGGACGGCATCGACCCTGCTAAGAGCGACCATGGCGAGGCCGTCAACATCTCAAGGCTCATTGAATCTGAATCAATTGTTGATGAAGGACGCAAGGCTACTGAGGATGTCACCAAGGATGTAATTTCAAAATATGCCAGAAGCCTCAACCCACGAATGAAGGCTAATCTGGAAAAAGCGCTACTTGAGAACAGACTCAGCAAAGATGGTGTTGAAAAAGTAATGAAGAAGGTGTTTGATCTTATTGATAGGGCGCTTGCAGAGCCAGGAGAGGCAGTCGGTGTAGTGACAGCACAGTCTATAGGTGAACCCGGAACCCAGATGACGCTCAGGACCTTCCACTTTGCCGGCGTTAAGGAGAGAAATGTGACGCTTGGCCTTCCAAGGCTGATCGAGCTTGTAGATGCAAGAAAGAAGCCGGTAACGCCTACGATGGATATTTATCTTGACGAGAACCATAGAGTGTCGAGGGAAAATGCCCTTGAAGTAGCAAGAGAGATACTGTTCACCCAGGTAGGCGATCTTGTTAACAGGACAGAGACTGACTATAGTGGCATATTGACGTTCCATCTATCTGAAGCAAAGCTGGCAGAACGAGGATGCAATTTTGCCGATGTGCAAGAAGTACTGGAAAGCTCGAAGAAGAAGTACAGCATCAAGCCAAATGAAAACAAGCTATTCATCAAACTAACGGTTCCAGATGAGCCTGACGCGCAGACTCTGCTCACACTCAAGAGCAAGTTACTCAACACGCGTGTAAAGGGTGTATCAGACATTGAGCGTGTAACAATAGTCAAGCAGGATGAAGAGTGGGTCATACAGACCGCTGGCTCTAACCTTGCAAAGGTGATGGCAGTAGATGGTATAGATACTACCAGAACTACTACGAACAATGTTTATGAGATCTGGCAGATGCTCGGCATTGAAGCCGCAAGAACTGCTCTTGTCAAAGAGATCACAAATACGCTTGAAGAGCAGGGGCTGGAGGTAGATACACGACACATCATGCTTGTTGCTGACCTTATGACATCAAAGGGGTACCTGCAACAGATAGGCAGGCATGGCATTGCAGGAACCAAGACATCAGTTCTTGCAAGGGCTGCATTTGAAATCACAGTGCCAACAATAGCCAAAGCATCGCTTGAAGGGCAGGTTGAAACATTGAGAGGAGTGACAGAAAACGTTATAGTAGGTGCTACTGTACCTGTAGGTACTGGAATGGTAGACCTGTACATGAAGGTGAAGGACGATGAGAACACTAGAAAAAGTGATTAAGAATGCGATAGCCGCCGATAAGTACAAGAGTGGCGTCAAGGAAGTATTGCAGTCAGTCAAAGGCTCTAAGCTGATAATCGTCAGCAAGTCCATTGACCCTGAATACAGAAAAAAGCTAGAAGATCAGGCCAAGTCTACCAATGTCACAATCTATGAGTATTCCGGTACTTCCGTGCAGCTGGGCAAGCTATGTAATAAGCCTTACAGGATCACTACCATAGCAATCAAGAGCGGGACAGCAGACGAAATAAGTGCCATAGTATCAGAAAAAAAGGACAAGTAATACAAAAGGTACCTGTGAGATATAAATTAGGTTGTGAGAATGATTCGTTGTTGCTGCTGCCGTCTTCATCATCTTTTGCATTATACCTCCGTATTGGGATGTTGTGAAAATGACTGAGATTAAGCTTACTTCAGATGAGTTGCGCCTAATGTCCCTCTTCCAGAGCATCACAAGCGCAACAGCAAGGGACTGTATTGTAGACGACAAAATGGACCGCGTTATTTTCGTTGTAAATAAAGGTCAGATGGGGCTTGCCATTGGCAAAGGTGGTTCTACGATCAAACAGCTGCAAAACATGGTCGCAAAAAAGATAGAACTTGTGGAATTCTCTGATGATCCTGCAGGGTTCATTCGCAATATGCTAAATGCTGGTATGATAAATGATGTTCGAATATCTGAAAGAGGTGACGGGACAAAGCAGGCAGTTGTGACAGTTGATCCTAGGAAAAAAGGGGCTGTAGTGGGAAGAGAAGGTAGAAATGCAGAGAAGGCAAGGCTTCTTGCGAAACGATACTTCCAAATATCCAATGTGTTAATAGTTGGCCCTGAGCAGGGAAATAGTAGTAATAGGGTGAATATGAATGGGTAAATCTCCACTAGGTCTGTTCGCAGGCAGAGTTCTTAAGGCAAAAAAGAGTCGTGCTCGGTGGGCAGAAAAATATTATAAGAGAAGGATGCTCATGCTTGACAAGAAGGCAAATCCTCTAGAAGGTGCGCCACAGGCAAGAGGAATAGTATTGGAAAAGGTTGGCATTGAGTCAAAGCAGCCTAACTCTGCTGTACGCAAGTGCGTCAGGGTTCAGCTGATAAAGAATGGCAAGTCAGTTACTGCTTTCTTACCAAAGGACGGCGCCCTTAACTTTGTCGACGAACACGACGAGGTAATTATTGGGGGTATTGGGGGCTCAATGGGAGGAGCAATGGGCGATATTCCTGGTGTCAGGTGGCAGGTGTTCAAAGTCAACGGTGTATCATTAAATGAACTTGTGCATGGAAGAAAGGAGAAGCCGAGAAGATGAGTGGGAAGGAGCGGGTAAACATTCAACTATTCCACAGGTGGGATATGAGCAATATCGAAATAAACGATCCTGGTCTCAAATCTGTCATTAATTTAAAGCCGGCCGTCATCCCAGTCACGTTTGGTAGACACGAGCACCAGCGCTTGAAGAAAGCAGATGTCAATATTGTAGAACGTCTGGCAAACAAGATGATGCACTTTGGCAAAAAGTATGCAAAGAACACCGGCAGAATGGGTGGCAAGAAGGCAAAGATGCTCAACATAATCAAAACAGCATTTGAAATCATATATCTTGAAACTGGCAAAAACCCTGTAGATCTACTGGTAAGAGCAATCGAGAACTCTTCACCCAATGAGGACACAACTCGCATAGTATATGGTGGCGTCGTCTATCATGTATCAGTTGATTTAGCTCCGCTGCGCAGAGTCGACCTTGCACTGCGATTTATTGCAGAAGGTGTAAGAGAATCTACGTATTCAAGCCTGCAGACCATAGAAGAGGCACTTGCCAAAGAAATCATTCTGGCTGCCAATAATGATATGGCAAGCCACGCGATCAAGAAAAAGAACGAGCAAGAAAGAATCGCGATGGCTTCAAGGTAAGCAGAGCTTTATTGTTATTTTTTTACAGAATTTTTTGTAAATTAAGTCTTTTTGCTAGCATTGCGAAAAGTATATTTTTACTATTTGTAGTCAAAGCTTGACGATAGATTTATGCTCAGCAGTATATAGACTTTGTTTATTTTTGTAACTGCACATTTTGTATATATGGTAATAGTGCTTCTAACAAGAAAAGATAAT
>CAYWRR010000008.1:0-26860 GCA_964460425.1 uncultured Nitrososphaera sp. | reverse complement strand
TAATGTATTTACATCACTTACAATAACTTCATAAATCCTAGTCGTTTTGCCAATGTCACCTTGGATTCCCAGAAAGAATCAGTTGGGATAACAGTCAAGAAAAATGTAGACTTTAGCGAGTGGTACATCCAAGTCGTTCTCAAGACCACACTTGCTGATTATGCGCCTGTGAAAGGGTTTATTGTACTTCGCCCCTACGGTTATGCAATTTGGGAATCGATAAGGGATATTCTTGACAAGCGACTCAAAGAGACTGGTCACCAGAACGGGTTCTTGCCTGTGCTAATACCTGAAAGCCTGCTGGCAAAAGAAGAGGATCACCTCACAGGTTTTACGCCGGAAGTGTTCTGGGTTACCAAAGCAGGCGATAAGGAGCTTGATGAAAGGCTCGCGCTCAGGCCTACATCTGAAACGCTTGCATATTCAATATTTGCAAAGTGGATAACGAGCTACCGCAATTTGCCACTCAAGATAAACTTTTGGAATTCTGCCCTTCGAGCCGAGATTAAGTCGACGAAACCATTGATTAGAACTTCAGAATTTTTGTGGCAGGAAGGTCACACCGTACATGCTACCGAAGAAGAAGCAGAGCAGGAAGTCATAAGCATACTTAATATTTACAAGGATTTTATAGAGAACTACCTTGCAGTACCAGTTATAGCAGGATACAAGACTAACAGGGATAAGTTTGTCGGCGCAAAGTACACGACAACCCTTGAAGGGTTGATGCCTATAGAAGGCAAGGCACTTCAGATGGGGACTTCACATCATCTCAGTCAGAACTTTTCAAAGCCCTTTGGGATAAAGTACCTTGGCAAGGATACCAAGGAGCATTTTGCATGGCAGACTTCATGGGGAATCTCCTGGCGTTTGATAGGCGGGCTGATAATGGTTCACGGTGATGATATGGGTCTAATTCTGCCACCACAGGTTGCACCAATACAAGTAGTAATAGTGCCTATACACAAGGACAAGAACGCCAGGTTGGTCAAGGAAAAGGCAAGGGAAATAGAATTCGAATTAAAGCGAGCTGGTATAAGAGCATACATGGATGATCGAGATGAATACACTTCGGGTTGGAAGTTTAACGAATGGGAGATGAAAGGAGTCCCGCTGCGCATCAACATTGGACCAAAGGATATCGAAAAGGGGCAGATTGAATTTGTCAGGCGCGATACAAAGGAAAAAAGGGCTTCTAAGCAGGAGAAACTTGTAAGTATCACAACCTTGCTTTTAGCACAGGTACAGGAAAGTCTGCTTACAAAGGCAACCGAATTTCTCAGCGAGAATACCTTTACACCTGCCGATTTTGAAAGTTTCAAGTCGATAATCAAAGTCAAGGGAGGGTTCCTTCGCGCGGGCTGGTGTGGCCAAGAACAGTGCGAATCCAAGATAAAGGAAGAGACAGGTGCAGAAATCCGGGTGATACCATTCAATCAGAATGACAAGCCGGCCGCTTGCATTTACTGCGGTCGGGACAGCAAAAAGGCAGCAATATATGCAAGGGCATACTAATTGGTAATCCTCGAAGATCTCTTTCCATTTGGAACTGAACTAGGATACATAGGCATCCTCCTCATCAGTTTTGTGGGTAGCTTAATTCCATTTATTCCCATTCCTTATTTTCCGGTCTTAATTACTGCTTCGTTCAATGCTAATTTTAACCCGCATATAATTGCCCTTGCAAGCGCGCTTGGAATAGTGGGAGCAAAGACAATAATCTTTTTTATTAGCTATTATGGTCGCAAGGTTCTCAGCGATAAGACAAAGAGGAGAATGCGTCCACTACAAAACCTCGTAAGCAGGTACGGTTGGTTTGGTGCATTTATAGCGGCTCTTACTCCAATACCTGATGATATTGTCTATATCCCGCTAGGGCTTGCCAAGTACAACCCATGGAAATTTGCAACAGCCACATTTGCTGGCAGATTCTTGATGAATGAATCAATTGTCTGGGGTTCAATTTTTCTGGGGAGACCTTTCGTTGAGGATATATTATCATCAGATACGACAGATACGACATCACTAATTATAGCGGCAATAGTAAGCATTATAGTGCTTGCAGCCGTTGTATACTTTTCGCTCAGGATAGATTGGGCAAGGGTAATTGGAAGATGGTTTCCTTGGGCGCTGAAGAATAGTAATGAAGAAGATCATAAGGACAACAATGAAGGCAATGATGACCACCCAAAAAAAGAATATTAGATAAGGCTTTGATATTACTCTTGCATCTTGTCATTTAGCTCGATATTGTCTTCATCGATATCAGTTACGCAGTCAGTTACCACCGCCTTGACGGGCTGAAAGCGTATACTCCCCCGAGGTATCTTATTAGCCTCCTGCATTGAAACCAGCAGCATTTCAAGTACACTTTTGTGGTCATTACATACAACTGCAAGCATGTATTCACCCTCATGTGACGTTATTGAGATGATATATGACGGAGCCAGTTGGCATTCCTCTCCTTCAACCTTAGCTGAGCAATGCTCAGGCAATAGCACATCAACTTCTTGAACACAAGGCAATATAACAATAACTGACATGTAAATTATCCAAAGGTATAAAACTCAAATTATGCGGATCTCGCATCAATTTCTTCTAGTAGATGAAAAAATCCTGCCTGAGAAATATAAGAGCAGTAACATCAATGGTGGTTAGCAGCAACAAAATGACGCCAGCAATAACACTTGTAATAACTGCGGCAGGAGCTTCTAACGTTAGATCGTTCGTCTGCCTCAAAATATAATTATGGTAACTATTATATATTCCTATTAAATAGGAATATATTGACTGTATTGGAAGTTGATAAGGAAACATTACGGCTTTTGGTCAAGCGCAGACCGATGCTCCGAGTGCTGTCTATCCTAGTCAAGCAAAAGGGGAATGCACTGCCTACTCGTATACTGCTTCGGAAGTTAGGTGCTAACAACCTTCACCACGTAATTTTGCAGGCGGAAAAGGAAGGTTATATCAAACGCAAAAGAGTCAAGCCACAAGGAAGGGGGAACTATCTGGTCTACAATCACTTGACACCAAAAGGAAGAAGGTTAGCTGAGCTGAACAGGAAATTGGAATAATACTAATAACTCTAGTCTAAAACTGGACTGCATATTTTCTATTATGACACGATATTGATGGAACACACTGGAACATTTGCAGAATGATATAAATATAGGCATGAGAAGCAAGAAAGTATGCAATTAGTACATCTTAATTTATAAAACGGCAGTGAGTTTTTTGCATGGGTATGGGTAGCAGAAGAAGAAAAACACTTGTAAGGCCTGCAAGAAAGTCTCGCAGAGTGGATGGAAGATGTCCTAGATGCACCACCATTGTGAAGTTCAATGTGTCGGGGCCAATTGGCGATGAGATTTATGAATGCACCGGCTGTATGTCCAAGTTCCATATAAGCGAGTTGTAAAAAGCAACTAATAGCGCTGAACTGCTTGGGAAAAGCCCAACCAGCCAAAGCAAAAACGATCCTACTTATTTTATTGTATGTCTAAAAGATATTTCATGCTCAAGTTCCATCTGCATAGTAGTATGGATTATATTGTAGCGCTCGGCTACTACCGTATTTATTTTAGACAAGAGCTTGCTTGACTTGCTTAGCATATGGTCGCGTACGTCCACATGGCCACTCATTGCATCCACGCCACTTGATATTGTCCAGACATGCAGATCATCAACATCTACCACACCGTCCAGCTGCTTGAAGGTTATTAGTATTTCTCGCATTCAAGCTCTGACGGAGCACCCTCTAGCAGTATATAGGTGCTACCTCTCTCTACAAAGCACTTCTTGCCACTAGGCCTGCTATCAGAAAGGCTACAAGCGGATCCAGGATGGTGATGCCCGTATTAAGAGCAATAAAGCCAGTAATGATAACTGCTGCAGATGATATTGTGTTGTAGACAACATGGATGAATGCGCTCTAAATGTGATACTCTTGCCGGCGCGGCGCGTTAGAAGAAATATCAATACTAGGTCTCCTGCAAGACCAATACCTGATATCAGTAGCAGCAGCGCGTCTATTATGCGCGGAGACATGACGCAGAGAAATGCTTCATACGACACCCATAATGAAATTGCTGCAAGCGCTACACCGTTTGCAAGTGCAACCATTACTTCAGCTCTATGGTAACCAAACATTATTGCTCGAGAATGGCTTCTTGCAGACATTGTTATTGCAAAAGGACTCAGTCCAATTGCCATCACATCAGTAAACATATGCACTGCATCACCTACATGCAAAATGCTGTCACTTAAAATTCCACCTACAGCTTCAATAACCGCTACTACGGTGATGAGTGCAAATTACAACATTAACACCCTTTTGGCCGCAGCAAGCTAGTTCCCAATGTAGATAGTCTATGCTGTTTTTCTGTATTTACAGATTGTTTCCGCTCAATGGGCAAGTTCCAACTGGGCAGGATTCTTGTATTTTACTATCTGCGAAGCTCCTTCTTTTGGGTAGATGCCATAGATAAGGGCAGCCTTGGCCACAGTAGAATCCTTCAAAGTGACCATGATTATCTGGCTATTCTTTGAGCGGTCGAGCAGTACCTTTGACAGCCTGTCAGTGTTCTCGGCATCAAGATGTGCGTCTACCTCATCCAACAAGTAAAATGGCGATGGTTTGAGCGACTGAAGAGCAAGGAGGAACACAGTGGCAGCGATTGTCTTCTCGCCGCCTGATAGCGTGGTTGATTCGCGTGGGACGGTCTTACCAGGGAACCGCACTAGCAACATCACGCCACTTGAAAAAATATCTTCAGAGTTCTCGATCTCGAGCCATGCCAAGCCTCCTGTCATCTTCTCAAATGTTGCGCGTATATCGCTGTCAACTTTCTGAAATGCCTCCATGAAGACCTTCTCTTTTTCTTTTACTATCTGCTCAATGAAGGAGACGATAGAATTATGCTCACTTTCAAGCTGGTTGCGTCTAGTTGACATGCTACGGTAGCCATTCATTACTTGTACGTACGCCTCGTCTGCGCGGAGGTTGATCCTTGATTTGACTTCCTCATATTCCTCAGTTAACTCTTTGATCGCTGTTTCAACATCCATCTCATCAAGTAGGTTCTTGTAGCCAAGAGACAGAAGATTGTTTATCTGATGAGACTCCTCAGAAGTCAGATCTGCAATGTCTTTTCTAAGCAATGCAGACTCTCGCTCTATTAAGTTGTACTCTTTTGACATTTCGCGTTCGCTCTCTGAGAGTGCTTTTATCTTGCGCTCATATTCTTGCAGTACGCTATAGGTGCTGCCCGAAGAAGCGATTATCTGCTGCTCCCGATCCCTAAGTCCTTTGAGCTCTGCTTCAAGTGACTGCGACTTCCTGTACATGTCTTCTATTTGGTGTTTGCGTTCCACTAGTTCAAGAGAAAGGCGTTCATTCTCTTGGTTCATTTCGGCCATATGCTGCATATCAAGTTCTAGCTTAGCTTCAAGCCCTCCAAGTATCGATATTGTCTGGCCAAGCTCGATATTGGCTACGTCTATTGCTTTTACTATCTGGTTATGTACTATGTTCTTATCAGCAAGCTCATTTTTGCTTGATGGCTGATCACCTATACTCTGTAGCCTTGACGATATCCTTTCCATGGCAGGAGAAAGAAGGGTAAGCCTCCTTGAACATTTCTCTAGCTCTGTCATAAGTAAGCCGGCTTCTGACTTGAGGGCTTGATTATCTAATATGAGCCCTGAAACTGACTTTTCTTTTGCTTCTAAAGATTCTCTTTCTTTAGTAATGCTTCTCAGGACATCTTTGATAAGTAGCTCTAGTTGGACTCTCTCGGATTCGCCCGCGCTTATACGCTTGGAAATTTCGTGGAGCTCTGTGTTCTTCTCCTCAATCAGCTTAGAGAGCTTAACTGTCATTGTACGGAGACTTCCTACTGACTCACCAAAAAGTATCGCCTTTGTCATATCAGTTATTTTTCCTCCAAAGTCCAACAACATAGAAGCTCCAGCCGGTTCGAACAGCTCACCATCAGCTGACACAGTCCTATAGCCCTCCCTTGATAGCGTGAAGGCTGTAGATGAATTTCTTACAAGCAGGGTGTCTGAGAACAGGAATGCTGGCAATTTGTGATAATCAGACTGTACAAAATCTGACAGCCTCCCTATTACATTGACCTCATCGTGTGGTGTGTCCTGCTTCTTCTTAAAGCGGCTAACGACGTCAAGTGGTATTATTCTAAGACGTGGAAGCTTTTGCTCCTTGGCATAGGCTGCTATCATTATCATTGATTTGATGTTATTTACTACAAACGCTTTCATCCATTCAGAACCTGCCGCAAGCACAGGTCGCTCGTAGGACTTGTTCCATTTTATTAAGTCGTGCACAATACCGCATATGCTGAACCTGTCTTTTTCTTTCATCAATTCTGCAATAGCAAGATCCTCATTCATGGCATTTTTTGCTATGGTGGCCCGTTCCTCAAACTTGTTCACAAGATTCTCTGCACGCACCAGTAGGTCTGCAGAGCCGACCAGGTCCTTTTCAAGATTAGCTTTCGAGTTTGTAAGTTCGGATGAAAGCTTGGCAGTATCATGCAGCTTTACCCCATAAGATGCGAGTAACCTTTCAAGTTGTGCTATGCGGTTTTTTGTAGGCAAAATTTCTGATTGTAGCAAAGTGATGGCTGAATAGTTAAAGTCATTCTTGTAATTGATGGTCTTGATTTTTTCTTCGACTCTGGTTCCAGCAAGCTCGATCCTACCCTTTAGCGCTGTCATCCGTGCAAGCCTCTTTTCCGCTGTATATCGGAAAGAAGTGTATTTAGCAATATTGGCGGTTATCTTTTCAATTTCATTATTGATTGCAGCAAGGTTGATCCTAAGGTCTTGTATGGCTGACTTCTTTTGCTCCATTTCTTTCTTCAGTCTGTCAACCTCAGAACTTGTCCTTTCTATGCGCTGAACTGTAGTTTGCTTGCTCCTGTGAATGGAAGGCAGCCTCCTTTCAATGTCAGCTATCCGGCGCTCAAACTCACTCAACATAGCCTTTGTCCGCTCCGAGTCATGGACGATCCCTGATATTCTTATCGCAATCTGCGACTTAGCTCGATTAGTAGAGTCAACTTGTTGAATGAATCTTGACTTTTCGGTGTCGAACTTTTCAATCTCTAGCTGCGCCTCCTCCATTAGCCTTGAGAGGTGTGAGGACTTTTGATTGTTTGACTCAAGGATCTGAGTGCTTGTGCCTAGCTTGTACCTCAGGTTTCGTATGGTGTTTGATATCTTCACCGCTTTGAACCGTTTGAGCTCCGTGATAAGCTGGTCATATCTTAGATGTTCATTCCTCTCTGTCTCAAGCTCGTCTATGCGCTTTCTAATCTCGTCCATCCTTGCAAATGCAACCTCAAGCCTCCTATCAGCCTCTTCCAGTTGCTTAAGAGCCTCTGCTTTCTTTTCATCGAAGTAGGAGAGGCCGACTATATCCTCTATTATGATTCTGCGTTCTTCGGAATTTAGTTCAGAAATTCTTGTGATCATGCCCTGTTGTACAATGTTGAGTTTGTTTGGAGCTGCCAGCACTACTTCAAGAAGCTCCATTATGGCAGCCTTGGTTACCTTCTTGTCGTCAAGCCAATATTGGCTCTCACCATTCTGACCCTCAATTCCGCGTGTCAAAGTGACTGTATCAGAGTCGATAGGTATACCTCTGTCAGAGTTGTCAAACGTTAGACTAACGCGGATAAGGCGGTGTTTGCTGTTCTGGCTGTCATGGAACAAAGATTGGAACTTGTCCACCCTCAGAGTTTTGGGGCTGTTCTCGCCTATTGCAAACATGATTGCATCAAGAATGTTAGACTTGCCTGAGCCGTTTGGACCAGTTATAGCAACTAGTCCCCTCTCAAAATGCACCGCAGTGTTCTTGAAAGCAAATGACTTGAAGCCATAAACTTCGAGTTTTTTAATATGCACCAAGGGTAGTTATCTGCTTAGTTTTCACATAAGCTAATTATACGTTGTCGAGCTCAATTTATCTCTTTTTAGTAAAATATTTTTCGCACTTACATCATTGAAGAACAATTTCTTGAACTCGTCTGGAAAGTAGTTTGATATGCTAATCTATATCATCTTACCACTCAACTTTTAGCTACGGACTTTCATCGCATAACCACATAAAGTTTCATGAGCTAACATACAGGCAATGGGATATCATCAGACCCTCTCTTCCACCTCCTGCATACACTGGCAGACGACGAGCTGACGACAGGATGGTATCAACGGTATTTTGTACGTGTTATTGTCAGGTTGTAGATGGATGGATATGCCTGCCAAGTATGGCCCCTCTACAAAACAGTCTGGGAGCGCCATAAGAAATGGAGTGAAAAAGAAGGTATCTGGAAGAAGTTCATGGATTCACTGGTATCAAGAGGCTATGCTTCAGGTTTGATAAAGGTAGATGGACCTAGCTATAGACAGCAGTACCGTACCTGCAAAGAAAGGGCGCAGCAAGAGACAGAGGCTACGCCAGTCACAAGAAGAAAGCTATAGGAAGCAAAATACATGGTGGAATAACATTCTCACATCATCATTACCCATCTCAATAGATCTTGGACCCGGTAACAAACATGAAAGTAGAAGGCTAATTCCGCTTCTAAAAGGATATCAGAATTAAAAGTATCAGAAGACTAAGGATTACGCTAGGCAGATTTACCCTTACACCAAGTATCACACACCATTGGTCATGATGTACTTTGCAAGTAGAGGTATTGCAGCTCATACCAAGGAGCGAGTAAACAGGGAGGAGGACAAGAATAAGAATAAGAGAGCAGGGTGTAGGACCCGTCTATTTGACTATAGAATGTACGCTAAGATCAGGAGTAGTGTCGAGAGATTCTTTGGTTGGATGAAGAGCTTCAGAAGGATTCAGACAAGGTGTGACAGGTTGGCATCAATGTAACTTGGTTTTCTGCAACTGGGATGTGTTATGATATAGATGACGAGGGTTTCCAGATAAGTTCCTTGTTAGAATACTATACATCTATGGTTATGTACGCAGAAGGCATTTCTGTTTATGCAGAAGCAATACACTTCCTGTCGGAATTGTGTTTATAACTAAATC
Organism: uncultured Nitrososphaera sp.; assembly: GCA_964460425.1. Taxonomy (GTDB): domain Archaea; phylum Thermoproteota; class Nitrososphaeria; order Nitrososphaerales; family Nitrososphaeraceae; genus Nitrososphaera. Next base: position 17,778 of record CAYWRR010000008.1, on the reverse strand, counting down.
TAGGTTAGTATTCTTACAAACCTATGTGAGAATAACTCGCAAGACTTGACTTATGATTTGGATGACGGTCGTGATTCTCCATTGGTTGAATATCAAAAGCAAACTTCGTCTTTAGAAGGCTTCTTCCAGCATATCAACCACAAGAATTTTTATGATAGAATTATTATTGATTACAAGGTCTATGCACATAGGAATGTGTTGTAGCTTATAACCATATGCTATTTCCTAAGTAGATTAATTGGTTGCCGCGTCTTACGGCAAACTAATTTTCTATCGTATCATTGGCTAGCAAAAATGTATCTGATGTTGCTGTCTGAATACACCAAGAGTATACGGAATCACGATGTAGGAAAGCCGCCACAGAGATAAGGATCTAATAATAATAGATCAAAGAAAATGTGGAACGGAATCAAATTCTATCTCTCCTTTTTTCCTTCGACAAATTCTAAGAAGTTTGACTTGGCAACAGAATAAGGTAACTGCACAGGTGGATGCTTGAAGCAGTACGCCGATACACTGTCAAGTGATCCAGAAATATGTCTGTCAAGTGCAATCTTGGTTGCCCTCACTGCGTCTATCATTATACCAGCACTATTGTATGCATCAACTACTTTTAATTTGAGGTCAAGCTCGATAGGGATATTACCAAAATACCTTCCTTTCATGGATATGTAGCACACTTTATCATTATCCAGGAATGGTACAAAGTCTGATGGTCCAATCCTCATCGGTATTTCATAAGGTGCCATTGCAGCTACTGCACTCGTCTTGCTCACTCTCTTGTCCTCTAGCCGCTCCTCGTCCAGCATATTGTAAAAGTCCATGTCACCTCCGATGTTTAGCTGGTAGGTCTGATCTATCGTTACTCCGCGGTCTACAAAGAGCTTTACCAGTGTTTTATGAACTACAGTGGCACCGAGCTGGCTCATAACGTCGTCACCAGCACATGGTAATTTATGATCTTCAAATGCCTGCTGCCATTTCGCATTTGATGCTATAAATACAGGGATTGCATTAATGAAGGCGCAACCTGCATCAAGGCAGGCTTCAGCATAGTATCTTGTTCCTTGTCTGCTTCCAACAGGTAAGTAATTGAGGAGAATTTCGGCTCCACTATCTTTTAGGACCTTGGCCACATTTGCAGGAGGTTTATCAGAGACCTGTACCTTCCCCCAGTAATGGTTTCCCAAACCATCTAAGACTTCTCCTTTTTCAACAATTACCTTAGACTTCTCCACATTGGCTATCTTTACCGTATTGTTTGGTTCTGCAAAAATTGCCTCAGAGAGATCTTTTCCTACTTTTGAATCAATAACGTCAAATGCTGACACAAATTCAATGTCCTTTGGTTCATATCCTCCTAAGTCAAATGCAGTAAGTCCAATTGAATCATTTGACTTACTGTTTGTATCATAATACTTTATACCCTGTATCAGTGCAGAAGCACAGTTTCCAATACCTGCTAGTGCAACCTTGATTTTTTTAGACATACCTTAGAGAGTAAAAAGGAAGATATTTGTATTTATCAGACACTATAGATCGCCTAGGAAGATTACCTTATATGATCAAACTGAACATCACATTAGTTGGATTATACCCTTCATTTTTAGTATAGAATTAACTTAAGATCAGACGCAGAATTTTTTGGCGAGCTCGTAGTTCTAATTGTACCGCTATAATGGGCCTTGATTCTTGATGCTTTTACATTGCTATCCACATTTTTGAAAATAGGCATTTCAATATACTCAATAAGATCTGTCATCTTTATTTACAAGGTAACAGGGCCTCGAGCAAACAATAATCTATATAACATGCCAAAAGTTGGCGCCATTATGCGATCGACTGTTGGTAAGGCTGTATAACTTCATGAAGAGGGTACTATTGCTTACCGCTGCTGGGATATTGGAACTGTTAATCTACCTCTGGTCAATGGACCAATGAGGAATATCCATTAATTTCAATATTTGTGGCAATCCACAATGAGTCTCATATTATCGAAAGACTCTTGAAATGCTTTAAGTAAAATCTCAACAACAGAGGTAACGAATGTCTTAAGACCTGTTACTATAGCCATCCTTATTGAAAGATCAAGTGGAGAAGAAGAATAAGAAGATTACAACGGGCAACTGCAATAACAGCAACAACTAACCGTATCTGCAAAAAGGAGCTATAAGGTTAACTGAAGCAGTTAAAGACTCTCTGGAAGTACCATCTGTGTGTGATCAAACTTTGGTTGCAGATATTATCATCACTGGGTTTCTAGCAAGCATCATAGTGCCTGTTGTGACCTTGTGTGCTTTGGATATTGTAACCTGGGTTATGTCTATCTCCTTAAGTTCTAGTTCATTAACTGCTGTAAGCGCGTGATACAGCGTCTCAATAACTATAGTGTCGATGACAATCCTGCCCCCCTTTTTCAGTCTGCCTACCGCAAGTTCAACCACCTGTTTTGTGTCACCCCATGTACCCCCCACCATCACTGCATCGACCTCCAATAGCTTTGGTAAGATATCCTGAGCCTTGCCCAGTATAACTTCTTCTGCCTTAACTCCAAATTTCTGCAGGTTCTTTTTCGTCAGCTCTACTGCTTTTTGGTCAAAGTCTATGGCATATACTTTGCCCTTTGTCTGTATGCATAATTCTACTGTGATGCTTCCGCTGCCGCAGCCGACATCTATTGCTGAATGGCCCTCCTTGAGACGTAGCTTGCTTATAGCTATCGCACGAATATCCTCCTTTGTTATCGGTACTTCTTCTGTCCTTTCGAAAAGCTCGTCAGGGATGCCCGGAGTGCGGTAGTCCCATACTAGCAACTTGGTGTAACTAATAAACGCTTGTAGTATTTAACTTAAAATGGAGGACTGGTGGAGCGCCGTATAGACTATTATCATGAATGTCAGCAGTAGAAAAATGAACGGCATGATACCCTCTGTTGCAATCTTCTTGCGCTTGTCTCTTGGTACATTCTTGGCTATTCGCCTACCAATTCCAAGCGAGACAAAATAGAATACCATTCCGATAAGTATGACAGTGCCTATTGATGAGTATTGATCGAACTCAACTGGTATGACAATGCCGGCGACAATGCCTGCGGCCACACCGACCAGAGCACGCATGTAGTATAGCCTGTTAAATGTGTCCAATATCGCGTTTTGTGGTTAAATTGGAGCCAGTAAAATGCCTTGCGGCTGTATTGTTCTGATCCCCCTATCACAAAATTTTTTCTCTTGATAAGATAGAAAAATAAGTAACATTAGTAAGGCTTACACTCGAATTTATATCTACTATTTTCAGTTGTTTAATATTTGTGGCATGACATTACTATCTTTTATGATGGAGCTATCCAGCATCGAGCTACGATACCTAGTCAATGAGATTAGAAACAGAGTAATCAGTAGATCCTCAGGATATTATGTAAGCAGCATCAATGCCATAACAAAGAGCTCCCTACTTCTCAGGCTTCACCATCCCATGCAAGAAGATATCATGTTAGTCCTCTCAACAAGAGGCATTTGGATCACAAGGCGGAGGTTCAAACCTGTGGAAGAGAACAATATCCTTGAGAGCATTGCTCAGAGAGAGCTTGAGCGCGCCAAGCTGGAATTAATAGAGCAGGTAGGAAGTGAACGCATCATCTCACTAAGATTTAGACATCTAGATGGAAAGGTAAGAATCGTAGTTGGCGAGTTCTTTGGTGACGGCAACATCATAATTTGCAACGAAAATATGCAGATAATTGCAATCCTCAATCCAATACATGTAAGGCATAGAACTCTCAATGTCGGCCTGTACTACGCCTACCCTCCGGCAAGAAGTGGCGATGTGTTCAATATTACCCTTGACCAGATGCTATCTCTGAGGGACGGAGCGAAGAACCTTGACGTACTAAGATGGATCGGCCGCAACATCTCCATGCCAAGGAAATTTGTCGAAGAAATTATCAATCGCGCAGGCATCCAGGTGGATAAACATGCTGCACAATTATCTAACGACGAAGTAAGCAGGATTTACGCTACTGTCAAAGACATTGTAAATAAGGTCAGTACTGGGGGCAAGAACCATGAGCCTATTGTAACCATGTTAAATGACAAGCCACAAGAAGCACTGCCAATAATAACACAAGAAGCAGCTATTGCCGCAAAGATGATCAAAGAGAACAATATCAAAAAAGTTACATCGTATATAGATGCAGTTGATGAAGTACTGAGCAGCGAAATCATGGACATAGGACGCAGCAGCAGGACGGTTGAGCTAGACAGGCAAATCGCAGTACTTGAGCATGACCTAGAAGAGCAGAATAAAGCTAAGGAAACTGTACTCCAAAAAGCGGCTGCTATACGTAAGCTGGCTGGCGAATTAATGGCGCTTTCCTACAGTGGGAGTGATGGAATCGCAGATGTGCTTGCAGCCTACTCTGCATCGTTAGTGACAGAAAAGGGTATCAAATACATTGAAGTAGCAGGCGAGCAGGTTAAGATGCAGCCAAGTCTTGCCAAATCAAGCTCGATGCTTTTTGCAAGAGCAAAAGAAATGGAGCGGGGCAATGCGTCAATAGAAGAGGCACGTGCCAAGATTCTCGCGCAGATTGAAAAATTAAGGAACGAGACTACTGCCATACACAAAAAAGTTACTGTGAAAGAACAGATCTCTAAGGAGTGGTATGAGCGCTACCGATGGTTCATCACCACTGATGGCCTCTTGGTAATTGGCGGCCGTGATGCATCATCCAATTCTGCATTAATACGTAAGCATTTGACAGAACAAGACATTGTCTTTCATGCTGAAGTTCACGGCTCACCATTTTTTATTATAAAAAATGGTGCGGCTTTTGCAACAACCCAAGAAGGTACTATTGCTTCATCCTTACGTCAGGTTGCGCAGGCTACCATCTCATTTAGCAGGGCATGGAAGGACGGGCTCTCTAGCGCTGACGCATACTGGGTCATGCCAGAGCAGGTGAGAAAGGGAGCACCAACAGGTCAGTTCTTACCAAAGGGCTCATTTGTAATAGAGGGCAAACGCAATTACCTCAAAGGAGTAGAGTTAAGGCTTGCAATAGGTATCATACAATTGAATAATAGAGAAACGTTTCTCTGTGGGCCGGAGGAAGCAATAAAGAAGCGCTCAATCTTTTATGCAGTGCTCCTGCAGGGCGGCATGGATCCAATGAACGCCGCAAAGAAGGTCAAGTCAGAATTTGTAAAAATAGCTGGCGACAATATCAAAATTGCAGAATCAATCAAGCACGTAAGCCTTGACGAATTTGTAAGAGTATTGCCAACAGGTCAATCCAGGTTATCTTTCACTGCTCGGGGTCAGCAACAACTGCAAGAAATATCACCACCACCGTCGGTTGCTGTCGAATCACGCGATAAATATTAGGTTAATCAGAACATCAGAGTAGTGGAGAGACTAAGAATACAATCATGTAGGGAGGTCCCAGAGGACGTCAAAAGTCGCTAGAATTGTTCAATAGAGAAGCAGTAGTTGACACAGAAGGAAAAAAAAGAGTAAAAAATAGAATCTGATCAATGATATAATTATATATAATATCTCTACCCCTTTCAAGGGAAAATCAGATAAGTAATTAAAGGCAGAAATCCGAATACTTTTTCGTGGTAAAAAAGCCGGTCAGAGAACATACCGATGCACATATGACTACAAGAGTGCTTGTCAGGGACATCATGAACAGCCCGGTTGTTTCTGCATCTCCTTATGATACCATCCACAACATTGCAAAAAAGATGAAGGACGAAAACATTGGAAGCATAATCATTATAGAGAAGGACAAGCCAGTTGGCATCGTCACTGATTGGGACATTGTTTCTAAAGCCATAGTTAATGACACCAAGCCAAGCCAGATAAAGGCAAAGGACGTAATGAAGGAGCTCTATACGATAGAAAGTGAGGAGAGTATTACGGAGGCCGCTCGGATGCTACGGAAACACAACATCAAGCGTCTTGGCGTGGTCTACAAGAACAGACTTGTTGGTATTATTTCCTCTTCAGACGTCATTGCAGTAACTCCTGATCTTGTAGAGATAGTATCTGAAAAAGCTACCATCATCAGAGGTGAGCTTGGCATAGCTCGCTCTGCCAGCAATGTATCCGGATTTTGCGACCAATGCGGCGAGTGGTCAGACCTATTACAGTATGACGAGGGCACGTTCATTTGTGAAGTGTGCAGGGGTGAATTGTCTAGTGCTGGAGGCGCGTAGTGTAGCTTTTCTTGTTGATGCGATGCTAGGAAACATCGCGCGCAAGCTCCGCATTTTTGGCTTTGATGCTATATATATGGCGCAGGCTCATGATGACGAAATCTTAAAGATAGGCATTGAGCAGGACCGAGTAATCTTAACTGCTGACAAGCAGCTATTCAAGCGAATAGTCAAGGTTGGCGCCCGCGGCGTCCTAGTAAATGGTGGCGCAAGCGAGCTTGAAGATTTGGTACATATTCTTACAAAGAATGGAATAACGTCCGTCAGTATGAGTGGTATTGGCTCACGATGTTCAATATGTAACGGGCATTTGGAGGTAAGGACATCGGATCAGGTGAAAAATGTTGATGATAATAATAATAATGATCATGATGTCACTGTACCAGACAAGGTTATAGCATGCCATAACCAGTTTTTCCAATGTATTGCCTGCGGCAAGATATACTGGGAAGGAGGCCATCTCAAGCGCATAAGAGCTCTTATCCAGAACCTAGATGCCAAGCTTGTTGGCAGTGATTGTATCACGACTACCACTTCGTGCTAGAGATAGTTATGCGTCAAAAGGTTAAAATTCCATGAGAAGGCGGAACAGAATCAGATGAGCTCAGATTCTGCTTTAGAACACATGATTGGCAAGGTTTTAGTCGAAAAAGAAGCTGAACTTATTTCTCAGATAGATTCTGCTTACCAAGAGTCGCTTGACAACCTTGAGTCATCTCGGGGCAAGCTGGAAGCCGAGCGCACAAGGATAGTCGAGGCTGCAAGAAAGCAGGCTGAGAACCTTAAGCGCCAAATTATTGGATCGGCAAGGCTTACAGCCCGCAACCAAGAGCTTCTGACAATTGAAAACGCTGTGAATAAAGCCTTTGAAGAGGCCAAGAAAAAGCTGCAAGCCTCAAGTAGTACAGATAGTTACAAGGAGTTATTGAAGCGCATGATAGAAGAAAGCATTTCAGCTGTTGGAGGATCGAATACAGTTATCATAGAATGCAATAAAAATGATGTAGAGCTTGTAAGGAAGGTGGTGTCAGAATTGCAGGGCAGCAGTAAGGTGCAGCAGGCAAGATTGTCGGACCAGTATATTGATGTGCTGGGAGGTATTAGAATGAAATCGTTAGATGGCACGATGACATACGACAATACCCTTGATTCACGTATTGAACGACTCAAACCTTTAATAAGGAAAAATATTGCCCAGATGCTAAGAGGAGTGGAATAAAGATTGGTAGCAAAAGGGAGGATTGTTTGGATTAGTGGACCCGCAGTTAGGGCAGATGGTATGTCTTCGGCAAAAATGTACGAAACCGTTGAGGTGGGCGAGTCAAAGCTCATCGGCGAAGTTATCAGATTAACTGGCGACATCGCATTTATTCAGGTATATGAGTCAACATCGGGCCTAAAGCCAGGCGAACCTGTTACGGGCACTGGCCAGCCGCTTTCAGTGCTACTTGGCCCGGGGATCATTGGCAAGATCTACGATGGCATTCAACGACCTTTGGATGAGATTGCAGCCAAATCGGGTTCCTACATTAGCAGAGGTGTGGTGACAAGCCCAGTCGACAGGAAAAAGAAATACAGGTTCAAGCCCAGCCTGAAAAAAGACGATCAAGTAGGCCCTGGTTCGATCCTCGGGACAGTAGAAGAAACACCTCTTTTGACTCACCGCATCTTAGTCCCACCAAATCATCTGGCCGGCAAGATAACCGATATTGCAAGCGAGGGCGACTATGATATTGAACAGATAATTGCAACCACTGAAAAAGCTGGCAGCGAAAAAGTTCACCTAAAAATGTATCACAAGTGGCCGGTAAGAAGGCCAAGGCCGTATGCTGAGCGCTATGACCCAACAGTCCCACTTGTGACAGGTCAGCGAGTTATTGACACCTACTTCCCTATCGCAAAGGGTGGAACTGGTGCAATTCCAGGTGGATTTGGCACAGGCAAGACTGTAACGTTGCACCAAATCGCCAAATGGGCAGATTCTAAGGTGGTCGTATACATTGGCTGCGGCGAACGCGGCAACGAAATGACAGAAGTGCTTGTAGAGTTCCCGCATCTTATTGACCCCCGATCTGGCCGGCCGCTCATGGATAGGACTGTCCTTGTAGCAAACACAAGTAATATGCCGGTGGCTGCAAGGGAAGCATCGATCTATACAGGCGTGACAATGGCAGAGTACTACCGCGACATGGGTTATGATGTTGTGCTTGTAGCTGACTCAACGAGTAGATGGGCTGAGGCACTACGCGAAATGTCGGGACGTCTTGAAGAGATGCCTGCAGAGGAAGGCTACCCATCGTACCTGGCTTCAAGGCTTGCAGAATTTTACGAAAGAGCAGGCAGAGTGAAGGCGCTTGGCTCCCCAGAGAGAGCTGGGTCTGTCACTCTGGTAGGTGCAGTTTCGCCATCAGGAGCAGATTTCACTGAGCCAGTTACGACACACACCATCAGGTTCATCAAGACCTTTTGGGCGCTTGATACAAGGCTTGCATATTCAAGGCACTACCCCTCGATCAACTGGATGCAATCGTATTCGGGCTATCTTGAAGACGTGAGCAAGTGGTGGAAAGAGAATGTGACAGGCGAATGGTATGATCTCAGGGCAGAGTCGTACCATGTACTTCAGAGGGAAGACACTCTTAAAGAAATCGTCAGACTGCTTGGTCCTGAGGCGCTTCCAGACGAAGAAAAGTTGGTGCTTGAAGTTGCGCGCATGGTCAAGATCGGCATTTTGCAGCAGAACTCTTTCGACAAGGTAGATACGTACTGCAGCCCTCAAAAGCAAGTAAAGATGGTAGGATTGATGGTCAAGTTCTACAAGGAGGCTCAAAAGGCATTGAGGACAGGCATTCCACTTGCAGATATTAGGGCAATGCCAATAATCCCAGCTTTGCTTAAATCAAAATTTGAGATACCAGAAGATCAGCTTAACAAATTTGACGAACTAAACAGACAGATAAACGAACAATTTCGCAAGGCCGTAGGCGCAGGAGAAGAGGGTACAACAACGATGACGGAGAAGAGAGAGGCGGAGGTAGTTGCCTGAGATGGCGGCTACGACTTTTGGAATAGAATACACAAAGGTAGCCGAGCTCAAGGGACCGCTGATGATAATTGACGGCGTTACCAAGGTATCATTTGATGAGCTGGTCGAAATCGAGACAGTAGATGGCGAGCGCAGGCTCGGGAGAGTCCTAGAAGTGGGCTTTGGTAAAGCTATAGTTCAGGTGTTTGAGGGAACTACAGGTCTTACAATTACGGGCACAAGAGCAAAATTTATTGGCAAAACTATGGAAATGCCTGTTTCACAGGAACTTCTGGGAAGAGTGTTTGATGGCCTTGGAAAGCCAAACGACGGACTCCCTGATCCAATTGCAGACAGGTTCCTCGATGTCAATGGCGAACCTATGAACCCAGAAAGAAGAGAGTATCCTACATCATTTATCCAGACGGGTGTATCAGTTATTGACGGCATGCTTACGCTTGTAAGAGGCCAAAAACTTCCAATATTTTCAGGCTCTGGAATGCCACACAACATACTAGCAGCGCAAATTGCACGTCAGGCGTCAGTAGTTGGCACAAAAGAGGACTTTGCTGTAGTTTTTGCAGCTATTGGTGTGCAGTACTCTGAAGCACAGTATTTCAAGCGTAGCCTTGAAGAGTCAGGTGCGCTAAGGCGCTCTGTGCTATTCCTCAACTTAGCAGATGACCCTGCAATTGAAAGGATCATCACTCCAAGGGTAGCGTTGACAGTGGCAGAATACCTTGCATTTGACTTAGGTATGCACGTATTAGCGATACTCACTGACATGACCAACTATGCAGAAGCGCTTCGAGAAATCAGCGCGGCTAGAGAAGAAGTCCCCGGCAGAAAGGGTTATCCCGGCTACCTCTATACAGACCTTGCAAACAACTACGAGCGCGCAGGGAGGATCAAGGGTAAGAATGGCAGTGTAACACAAGTACCAATCCTGTCTATGCCTGCTGACGACATTACGCATCCAATCCCAGACCTGACAGGATATATCACTGAGGGCCAAATTGTGCTTGGGCGTGATCTGTTCAGAAAGGGCATTTATCCACCAGTAAATGTGCTCATGTCACTTTCAAGGCTAATGAAGGATGGAGTAGGCGAAGGAAAAACCAGGTCAGATCACATGGAAGTTGGCAATCAGCTCTATGACGCTTATTCAAGGGCACAGGAGGTCAGGGCACTTTCAGAGATTGTGGGAAGGGCAGGTCTTACAGGTGTAGACTTGAAGTACCTAGATGCTGGTGATAGGTTTGAGCAACACTTCCTAAAGCAGGCACCTGACGAAAACAGGACACTTGAAGAGACGCTCACTAGAGCATGGGATGTACTCTCAGGTCTGCCCGAAGGCGAGTTGACCAAGATCAAAGAAAAGCATGTTAGGCAGTACTACAAAGGGTGAGAAGTAGAGAAAAATATGTCATTTGGAAGCAGGGTTACAGCAACAAAGATCGAGCTTATCAAGATAAGGCGCTCGATGCATGTAGCCAAGATGGTACACAAGATTTTAGACGACAAGCGCGAAGTATTGTTAAAAAAGATAGATGAGATGATTGAAGAAGCAAACAAAGCAAGGGAAGACATATGGACACCCTTGGGTGAGATATACACCTCTGTTTATAACGCCTACATGTCCCTTGGCACAGTGACGCTTGAATCAATATCAGACTCGACACCCAGTATAATGGAAGTCGACGTCAATATCAGACGCATAGTAGATGTTAAAATACCAACGCTGCAGGTCAAGACAGAAAAAGGCATGCAGCAGCTGTCATACGGCTTCGTCGAAACAAACGTGTCTGTAGACAAGGCAGCCAAGCTAATCAAGAACATGCTCCCCGGCATATGCAAGGCAGCAGAATACGAAAATGCGATATTCAGCCTTGCAAAGGAACTGGAGCGGACGCAAAAGTTGATCAACGCACTTGAATACGTCATAATACCGCAATATCAAGATGCAATATACTTCATCAAGGCAACCCTAGAGGAGCGCGAGCGAGAAGAATTTGTCAGGCTCAAGAAGGTTAAAGTCGTACTGGACAAGAAGAAGGTGGCAGAAGAGAAGGCAAGTGCAAGTACATGACAGAAGAGATTTCAAGCTATTTTGAAAAGGCTAAGAATCGGCTCAAGACCGAGCATGACTCGATGGTGGAAAAGATCAGAGACAACATTGCTGTAAGCAAGCGCAAAGCGCTGTCTAAAATCTAATCCTTATTTTCACCTTTTTCAAGTAGTTATAGTTAAATATAGCATTTTGTCTCGAACTCCTATATGGAGAAGCTGAACGGACTAATCACGATTTTACTTTTGGTGGTTCTTATCTCGATTGGTTTAGCAGGCTTAGAGGGTCAGGCATTTGCGCAGGAAAGCGAGGCGGCTGGAGGCGACTTTGGATCGAAGCTGATAGGAGCAGGCATGGCGTTTGGCCTGGCAGCCCTCGGAGCAGGCATTGGCCTTGGATTTGTGGGTGCGGCGGGTCTCGCTGCAATTAGCGACAATCCCAAGATGCAGTCAAGAGTATTTATCATAGTAGGTATGGTTGAATCGATCGCCATATATGGTATAGTCATGATGTTCATCATCTTGGGCCAAACCTAGGGAAGTTTTTCATCTCCTTCTTTTTCATTTCCAAAGGGAAAGATTTTAAAGAGATTGAAATTAACGGTAGGCAAGAATGGGACTAGCCAAGCTCATGAAAGCCACCATAGTGCTTCCCCGGGTAGATACTCAGGAGGTGGTCAGCAGGCTAGCAGAGCTTGAATGGTTCCATCCAATCCAGACTCCTTCTGATCACCCTAACCCTTATCTTGACGACCTTTTGCTCAAGGCACAGAAGCTTTTTCAAGAAATAGACGAAGTCATCAAGGAGCTTGGCATGCCTCTCGAAACAGGTGTTATGGCCACCATGTTCAAGGGTGCCCCAAAGGGAAAGACCGATTACTTCATTGAAAACATACAGAATTTTATCGCAGACTTGGAGGACAAGAGCGCAGCTATCTTGGACAATCCCAAGAAGGTGATTGCAGAGCAGAATAAGATTGCCAAGGAGCTTGAAGAATACAGGAACCTTAAGGGCGCGCTCGAGATGGCAGCCAAAGTTAACCTTGACCTGACGCTCTTCGGCAAGATTAAATATTTCTTTTCCGGCCTGTTCGTAATCGACTCCTCAGATGAAGCCGAAATCCGAAAAACGCTAGGCGACCTGCCGATTTATACTAGCAAACTCTCCGAGCAAAAGTTATCGATGGTAGTTTTCGGCGCGGCCGACGATTCTGACCGGATAACAAAGACGCTCAGGACCTTTGGCATACACCCACTCCAGGTTCCGGCCAGTATGCCCCAGAACCCAAGTGTTGCCTATGCTAAAGCGGACGTTAAGGTCAAGGAGCTTGAGTCTAAGCAGGCAGAGATCGAAAAGAATATTGAAAAGCTCAAAGAGTCGCTTTTGACCAAGGTTCTCTCTTTGCATGAAGCAGCCAGGGTTGCCAAGGACGTGCTTGAAACTACTAGGAAGCCAGGCGGCACCCGCAACTTTGCAGTAATTCAGGGTTACATCCCAGACAAGATGGAGAAGAAGTTTAGGAACATGACCAAGGATTATGTCAGCGTAGTCGAGGACGCGAATACACTCGCTGACAAGCATAGAGAAGGAGAAGAAATCTTGCCCACACTTCTTACAAACAAGTCGTATACACGCACCTTTGAAGTGGTGACTGAAACTCAAGGAATACCAAAGTACGGTGAAGTCGATCCTACGCCTATTATCGCCTTTGTCTGGCCATTTTTTTATGGACTTATGTTTGCCGATTTTGGGCACGGCATACTTTTGTTCGGGCTAGGCATGCTTTTCAGATATAGAGGTAATGGAACACTTAGAACTTGGGGGACCCTCATTGCAGCAAGCGGCGCAGCTGCCGCCTTGGCAGGCCTTGGAACTGGTGAGATGTTTGGGTTCCACTTTGAAGAGCTCGCAATTCTTGCGCCAATCTTTGCGCCTCTCGAAGGCTTTGTCGGGATCCTGAGCGTGTCTGAACTTACATTTGATCAAGTGGTCAAGATATTGGAAGTATCTATAGCGATAGGCATAGTGCATCTGTTGATGGCATTCTTCCTAAGGCTTCACGCTGACTTTAAGCGGGGCAACAAGTTGATGGTTTTCTACCACGATATCCCGACAATCCTACAGTACTTCGCGGTGGTGGCTCTCATACTTGCGGCCATCGGGTCAGGCTACGACATTATCGGCATGTTTGGCATCACAGGCGAGACTCATACAGAGCCAGTGCCGTGGCTGACGTTTCTCTTTGGTGACTGGGTTACTGTAGATCTTGTGGCCAAGGCCGCACCACTTGTCATCATTGCGACCGTTGTCACCATGATAATTGGCGGAATCAAGGAAGAGAAGCATTTGAAGGCCCACGGCATAGATGAGGGCGGAGGGCTTGTGGGAATTATCGTCGAAGTTATCATGGTGAGGATCATAGAAATGCTGTCAAACACGATCAGCTATTCTAGAATCGGAATCATGCTGCTAGTGCACTCGGCGCTGCTAGTGACTGTCAACAACTCATTTGAGCATGGAGGCGGCTACGCTGTGCTCATCGGTGGCAACATTGGCATCATGCTTATTGAAGGACTCATTGTATACATCCAGACGATTAGGCTCCACCTATATGAGTGGTTCCCCAAGTGGTACGTCGGCGAGGGAACGGAGTTTAAGAAGATCGTGCCTAGGATGCTCTATAGTAACTTTGTTTGGAAGGATAGCAAAGTGGTGCAGGAAGATAGCAAATTGCAGGTTCAGGCCAAGAAATAGTGTGTTATAGTTTCTAATTTTCAAAAGTTGTAGACACCATAGTGGGTGTTTTTTATTCTAGCCTAGCCAGCCGCGACATTATAGTTTCTGCAGGAACCTTTTGTTCCACGCCTGCCGCGATTGCCGCCAGGTTCTTCACTTCAATCATCATCAACTTGATGGCTGAGAGCATTATCGCTACAGTGAACACTGCGCGAAAGGAGCTGACTACACGCTTGTGAGCTACTGACTCAAAGCCCGCTTCAAGCTGCATTATTGCGTCAATGTCATTTGCTGCATTTTGCGGAACAATGTCGCGGTAAACGGTATTATTGAGCTCCCCTATAGCCTCCGACAGCTTTTCTGTGTTAATCATTTTCTGAAGGCTTTCCCTCGTAACCTTGGGCGTGGTAGTCACTATCAGGTCGGTAATGTCTTGCTGGCTCAATCCCCAGAACTTGGCGCGGAGGATCGCCAAGACATTGTACGAGTCAATGTCAGTTGAGACCAGCTTTTTTACGTCTTGCGACTGCGCGTCAGTTGCTAGAGCCCTGTCGAGGGCATGGTAGAGTGCGTGATCAAGATAAGTGTCAAATAGCCTGACATCCCTCTTTTCCTTGTAGGCAGCCACTGCCTTGGCTGCGTCTTCCCCAAATTCACTCCCTGCAAGCGAAGCCACTGCTTCATCAAGATCCTTGGCCACAAGTGCCTTTATCACGAGATCACGTCTACCCACTAGTTCCTCAGCCCTCAGGTTGATCTTCGGGAGAAGCTCTTCGTAGGTCTTGCCCAATGCCTTACCCTTTAGCACAAGTTTTAGATTCATGGTAATGTACTTGACAAAATAAGCATCCAATATCGTGGAGTCGCCTGCGATTGTGACCATCTTTGCGTGCATGTTGACCAGATATTCACGCAGGGCTCCTTCCACCTTCTCCGCAGTGTAGGGCTTGGTGAGCTTGGCAAGCGCATCAAGATAGACGGTATTTTTTGTCCTAGTGACAAGCTCGTCAATGTCGCGGGATTCTGCAAGAGTCTGCAGCTCGCTTTTTGTTAACATCCTGCCCCTCAACCCGTGTGAGAGGACAGTGCCGAAAATCTTGCTCGGCATACTGACTTTGCTGCTCATAGTGCATGCCTTGGTTCATCCAATACTCTATAAAAAGCATATGAGGGTGAGAAAAGCCTAGTCATCAAACAGGCGTGATAGTGTGTTTGATATCCTTCCAGACAGTGCCAGAAGAGCAAAGTGTAGGCCAAATCCTACAACGGCACCAGCAAGAATGTTGCCGCCGTTGTAATAGAAAGCTAGGAATATCCCAAGCGGAGGAAGTGTCATTATCAGCGCAAGCGCTGAACTGACCCAGAATGACTTGATAAGTGTATCAGGAGAGATGTTTTCAAGTCGCCGGCTTGAAAAGATCAATTTAGATCGTTGGGACATTATTTTCTCAACTTTTATGGGAAAAGAATGAAATATTAATATTGACACAATAGGATGTCAAAAGCCGTATTAACATAATTGTACAATATTATGTCATGTATGTGTCATGAAATGAATTTTTGTTCTTTTGGACGCTTCAGCTAAATTTTTTAACGTTTATGCCCAACAAAAAACGATCAGAGCCATCATTTATACCAAATTATTTTTTCTGGATATGTAAAAAAATTAGATCTAAATAGGAATATTGCAGAATTACCAAAAAAATAAAGTTCAGATAAACTTAATAATTAGCAGTCAGACAATGTGATAATAACAAATGGAACTCTCATGTCTTCAGGAAGAGACCAAACTGGATGACAAGTTGGAAAAATTGCTTGACCAATTCGAACGCGAAGTAGAGCCTTACGATAGGTTCTCTGCCTTCTCGATGCTTTCCACGCCAGTTGGAATTGTGCTCTCGATATTCTTTCCTCTGGCGTACTTGCAGTTTGTAGCAGGGGTCAATCCATTTGCCTCAATGGTCTCAACCGGAATCATATATTGGATAGTTGGCGGCATACTGGTGACAGTAGGCCTGACCAAGCTACCGATATTCTACGCCGATCACAAAAAGCACAAGATTTCGAGAACCAAGTATAAGCCAATTGCAGGCGTATGTATGTGCGACCTCAGCCAGCTTAAGTCTCAAATAAAGAAGATGGAAAAGGCCAAGACTACAGGCGAGAGGATGATGCATGCCAAGTTAGTGAAATACTACAAGCAACAGATTGGCTGGGAATGAATTTCTTTTGGCTGCAAGACAATGCTAATAAATCAAAATTCTTGTTGAAAATCATGATGAGTGACAAGCCAAACAAGATCACTGCAACTCGCGTTTTTGCCGCCAGCACAGTTTTAGCCCTCGTCATTTCCATTCCTGCCATAGCTGTAACCCTTGTGATGCATTACCTAATTAATGCTAACATTATCGTAACTATGGCTGCAGGCTTGATTACCCTCTTTATTGCTATGGGCTTTGGATACAAGCTATCCAAAAAGCTTACTACTAAGGTGCAGGATCGTTAGTTGTGATATCTGCCAAGATCTAGAAAAAATGAAATAGTTGAAGTGGCGAACTCTAGTGTATATTCATCTAAAGCACGTCGCGGTACAGCTGTGTAGCTGTACCTGGATTGAAATAATGACTGGCGCTGGCATAACACTTTATCTGTTGTACCTACACAGCTATCACCTGGCGGCGCTGACTATCGTGGTGTTTGCGCCCCTTATTGGATTCCATTTTACAATTGATAGGCTATATAGCAACAAATTGGAGCCAAGCGGTCGCCTTGTTAGCATAAAGAAAGATGTAGCCTGTTAAAAGATCAGCTTATCCGTTCCACCCAGAAAAAAGAACAAAGAAGAAATCATGAAATTTCCCAAACCTACTTTTTCAATAGATCAGATTTTCTCTAATAGTAGCCTTAAGTTGTATATTAGCTCAACCACGATATACAATCAAGATGGGTATATCATATACTAGATAAGTGATATCTTTGCAAAAGAAAAGATAGCAAAGAAGATCAACACAATAATAGTTTCCTATTTGCAATACAAATATGGTGAGAACATCCCCGCTGCGGATGACGAAGTTTTCAGAGGTACAGGTTTTTCTTTTTTAGCTTGAATGCAAGCGAGTTTATCTTATTATTATTTGGTGAATGCAAAGTATGTTTCCTTCGCTATCCTTAAACCATGCAGCTTTGGCTGAGCCTTTTGTCGCTATACCGCTCTGAGTCTTGACTTCAGGCATGTCATACTCCTCAAAATTAATTCCCTTTACCCTCAAAGCATTAACCTCTTCTTCTACATTAGACACTTCAAATGTAGCTACAGTGTGGTCTGCTTTTGAGGGGCCCCGTTGGTAGAGCTCCATACGAGTGCCGTTGCCACATTCAAAGATAGCTATGCCAGATGTATTATTATTGGGAGGTACAGGTTTGAGGCCTAGTGTTGTTTCGTAGAACCTTCTTGCGCGATCCAAGTCCACCACCGGAATGGTAGGCCTAATAGGAGAATTTGTTAACATGTCAAAAATGGAATCTATAATCAAGTATTTGTAAAATTTCGTTAATTTTTAAAGATTAGCGTCATATAAGAATATTCATCTACATTTACAACAGATAATCAATCAAGCCCATCTTGCAGCATATCATCAAATCATCGTATTCTGTCTTAATTTTAAGACATATGGTACTAATAATAATATTGTACTGATAATATTGCCCCATCTAGAAATACTTCTCAATGC
>CAYWRR010000007.1:0-27641 GCA_964460425.1 uncultured Nitrososphaera sp. | reverse complement strand
TTCATTATCTTCTCTTTTGATATATTGCCTTCTAGTGAGAGGTTATACTTGCTTCCTTCTGCATCCTCCAGTTCTATCTTGAACCGCTTCTTTCCAGAGTTCATACACGTAAAGGCGACTTAACTTGTTAAGGTATTAACACTTAACATGAGCTATGCCAATGTTGATAACAAATAGCTTAGCTGATATTAACTATCTATGAGAGAGAGCCAATTTTGGTTAACAGGTATCTTTAGTTAACTAATCTGCTAGTAAAAAAGATTATCAGATCTACGTTCCAGTGGAAATAGAGGGGTTCCAATATGCTGTTAACAGCATTGACGCTGACGTTAACACTCCAGTGGAAATAGAGGGGTTGATTTTATGCCTTTTTCCATATTGATGTTCCAATATTGCTAACATAGTTAATTATGTTGGAAATATACTTTCAGTTCTTACAGGCCGCCACCCCTTTCTTTCTTCTGCAGGGCCTTCTCTGAGCTTACATTAGCTCATATCATTAAGATGACATAATAGTTAATTATAGTTGATTTTGCAGTTTAAAAATGACCTGTTAATATTACTGTTAAGAGAAAGTTAACAAACTTTTATTCTGCAAAAGAAAAACAGGGGGCAGCGGGTTAAAATTGAACACAGGAGTGAGATGATGGTAATAATTGAGCTCTGACATTGATAACATTTTCACAAAGGCGGCAAGTGGCAGGTCACTTGTTAAGAATCGTCAGGCCCTGACTATTGATTATGTACCGGAGAAATTGCCTTTCAGGGACGAAGAGACCAAGGCCCTTGCACAAGTATTGTCTACAATTTTCAAAGGTGCTAGGCCGTCAAATCTTCTTTTATTTGGCAAGCCTGGTACCGGTAAGACTGCAGCAGCAAGAAGCGTAGTAGATAGACTAGCAAAAAAAGCAAGTGAGTTTGAGACAGATGTCACAGTTCTTTTTGTAAATGCAAAGATTGCAGGAGGTAGCGCCTATAAGGTGATTTTTGAAATTGCAGAAGAGCTTGGAATCAACAAGGAGCAAGAAAAGCAAGTACACTTTACCGGTTTGTCGATGGGCGAAGCAACAGACAGGGTCTTGAACTTCATACAAAGGAAAAAACTTCACCTTGTATTGGTGATAGATGAGATAGATTCGCTTGTAGACAGGAGTGGTGACGATATCCTTTATAATTTTACAAGAGCGAACCAGAGAATGAAGGGTGGCTTTATTACACTTATAGGAATCTCTAACAACCTTACATTCAAAGATAAACTCGATCCACGCGTAAGAAGTAGCCTCAGCGAGGAGGAAATAGTCTTCAACCCATACACGGTAGATCAGCTGCGTCAGATATTACAAGAGCGCGCCGAGCTATCCTTCAATGAAGGCGCAATCACGGAAGCAGCAGTAAACCTGTGTGCAGCAATAGCGGGAAGAGAGCATGGCGACGCAAGAAAGGCGATCGACTTGTTGAGAGTTGCGGCCGAGCTTGCAGAAAGGGAAGGTACCACCAGGGTTGATGAAAAACATGTGCGCGCAGGTGAAGACAGAATTGAAAGAGATGCACCTTTTGTCGCACTAAAGAACGCACCAGCACATCATAAACTTGTCATTCTTGCTATCATAAAGTCAACAAATGGAACAACTGGCAAGGTATATGACATTTACCTATCACTTTGCAAACATACAGAACAAAAGCCGCTTACCCAGCGGCGTATGACTCAGATAATAAATGAGCTGGATTTACTCGGTCTAGTTTCGACGGACGTAGTTAATCAAGGCCGCTACGGTAGATCTCAAAAGATCAAGGTGATGGTACCACTAACGACGGTTGAAGAAGCCCTCAAAGAGGATATCAATTTTACATCACTCATTGATTGAAATCATACACAACAGGTTGAAGCGTTGCTAAGTTGACTATCACGGCCATGCCAGGCGTCGGCGTTATGCCCATTGTCTGCTGGTATTTTGTCTGACTCTGCCACGCACCTGAATTTACAACAAGAGTGCCGCGGTAGCTCTGCACATCGACCACGTGTACATGTCCTGAGTGAAAAATATCAGGCACCTCAGTAATAACCATCATATCCTCTTGCTCTGGAGCTATAGGTGTACGCTCGCCATATATTGGAGCAAGGTGGCGAGCCTTAAGAAGCACTTTCATCGCCTCTGATGGCTTAGAATAGCTCAGCCCTGGTGTTCCTGCGATGATGTCGTCAAGGCTCTGGCCGTGATACATCAGCACCTTGACGCCATTGAGTTCAACAAAAGCAGGGTTGCCAAGCATCATATAGTTTTCAAGACCGTAAAGCTGCTCACCCAGATCCTTCCTCGGGATCGCAGGTTGTGGAAGTGCCCTTCTGCCAAGGTCGTGGTTGCCTGGTATCACCAATACTTTGATATGTTTAGGAACCTTTGCTAGCAACTGTGCAGCATGGCTCATCTGCTTTACCGTGTCCATTTCCAGCAATTCTTTGTCTTGGTTTGGAAATATACCAATGCCGTCGATAAGATCACCTCCAACACAGAGGAACTTGATCTTCTTGACAATGTCATCATCAGAAGATGATGACAGCCAGTCCAAGAACCTCAGAAACTCTGTCTTCATGAAATACTTACTGCCAACATGCAAGTCAGAGATCAATACCGCGTAGGCTTCTGACTTGCTCTTGTTAGGTAAATGGTCAGGAATATCGGGCGCCATAACGCTCTTGATCGTCAACCCTGGCCTTCCCTTGCCATTTTCAAGCTCAAGCATGACTATTTGGTCAAGCGCAAGAGTTGAGGTCTGCTTTTTTATGTCATCTACCGTAGAAATGGCAGTTAAGATCCCTGTGTAATCGTCGATTGCTAGTTCAACATCATTCTTCTTGGTACGCTTTGACATTAAGAGGCCGGCAACTATGAGCGAGCTAGTGGCGCCATGGATGCTCTTTTCGCCTCTCTGCTTGACAGCTGACACTTTTGATATGCGCTTGCTGTCTGGCCGCTGGGCCAAAATGCGCATCGTCTTCTCAAATCTGCTGCGAAACAACGCTGTATAGCCCTCTACCCCCTCTGCAGTGGTAACCTTGGGTGTAGGATCCATGTGCACCGTGCACGTCTGCCCGATTGGACCTTCCTGTTTTTTTGGCTCTAGTAAAGTTTTGATGTCCTCAACTACTATTACTGCATTTTTCGTCGGCTTTTTCATCTTGATTATTTCCTGAATTATCTTGAGCACATCGACATCAAGGCCTCTTAACATAGCAAACGCATTAGGATGTATTTGAAATCCCTTACTGGTTGCATAAGATAGCGCGTTGGAAACTTCATTTTGCAAAGCCAATGCAGCAGGCCATTTTGATGGCGAAGATCATACTTAATTAGATTTCTGTTGCCATAGTTTTATCTTAGAAGTGCACATTATCACCATTGTTGAAGAAATTCTGCGGCAGGTGTAAGAAAGTGCTGCCTGCCAGCGCTAGGTATCTACTGTGTGAAAATTGTCACAAGCAAGTAGTGATGGCAGAAGAGGATCGAGAATTCTACGAAAACTCGCGCTTACATTACTAGACTTTTCTTCTTGCTGTCTTACTACTGCCTGTTCGCTTCCTTCTTCTTGTAGTAGCTGTGCTCTTGCGTTCAGGTAAAGTTCTGCTCTCCTCAAACTCTTCTGGAAGCTCAGGTGGAGCTTTCAACTTGCTAGTCTCCATGTCTTCAGGTTCGACTACAGGGACATTAACTGAGTCCTTCAACCTCTCAGCAAAGTCTCGACGTGCAACCACTAAAGTGCGCTGCTGGTCAATCAGCTTTATAAAGCCAGTGTAGATCTGCGCCTGCTCCGCATACGTCCTTGTTCTTATCTCAGACAGCACATCCTCAAACGAGTCTGCAAACTTGATTGCAAGGTCACCCATTCTTGATATCGCCTCTGCGTCCATTTCTGCCTGCCTTTCTGCGGCAGTTTCTTGTGCCTGTTTGGCTTTCTTCTTGACAACTTTGGTCCCTGCCATTATTATCTCTTTGAGTTCAGCAAGTGAACTCTTCATCTTCTTTGATATTTCTGACTCTGTATCGATATATCCTTCCGGCCTTGACACAGAAGTAGTTTCAGGTCTTGGCACTGTCGCAAGCTGCCTCCCTTCTTCCATTATTGAGTCTGCAGTTGTGCTCTTCTTTTCAATTTCTACCTGTTCTGAAGCTTCCTCTTGTATTTCTTGCACTGAAGCTCTTAAAGCTCTGTCAGGTGGCATTGGCGCATCCCTGTGAGTTCTGTATCTGAACAGGAGGTCTTCATTTGCAATGACAGAAGCCCCTGTCACCGATACCTCCGATTTTGGAATATCAAACCTTATTGAACTATCTGTGTCACTGAACACGACAATAACCCCATCGGTTTCCTTTGCAACACGTCCTATCGGCCGGTTATTCAGGATTACTGTTTTGTTAAAGAGGTCCCTGGGATATTTTCCCTCATATGAAGCGAGATCCGCCTCTGTCGATGGCTGTTTTAATTCTTTTTCAATTTTCATCGAGCTTTCTACACTTAGCCCGGCTTCTGTATTGCTCTGTGCTGTCGCCATTTTCTCCTTGGCTGTTTCAGATCCTGCCTGAGCCAAATCCTTGATCCGGCTTGCTGCTTGCCTAGCTGTCCCTTCTACGTCAACATTGGCTACGGCTTCACCTGCGTCCCTCATCTTTTCCTTGACTGCTTTGGAAGCTTGTCCAATCTCATAACCTACAGAGGTTTTGACCTCAGTAGCAGCATCTCTAACCTTTTCCTCCACCATAGACGGCTTCCTCTCTTCTAGAGGAATAGTCGGTCCCTCGGGGATATCACCCGCCTTTTCTCGTATTTCTTCAGCGGACGGTCTGAGGCTTTTATCTTCCGGCATTGGTGCATCTCTGTCAACTGCATACTGCTCAAGCGGTTCTCCAACCATTATAGAGCCTCCTGAAAGCGTGATCTTTGACTTGGGAATGTCAAACCGTAAATTACCAGAATCGCTAAAAACAACTATTTGGTCATCAGTTTCCTTTGCAATATGTCCTATCGTCTGGTCGTTTGCAATAACTGTCTTATTGAACAGGTCCTTTGGATACTTGCCCTCAAAACTAGCTAGATCAGTCTCTGTATATGATTGCTTCGACTCTTTTTCAAATTTCATTATGTTTTCTGAGCTTAATTCTGCTTCTGTATTGCTCTGTGCTGTCGCCATTTTCTCCTTGGCTGTTTCAGATCCTGCCTGAGCCAAATCCTTGATCCGGCTTGCTGCTTGCCTAGCTGTCCCTTCTACGTCAACATTGGCTACGGCTTCACCTGCGTCCCTCATCTTTTCCTTGACTGCTTTGGAAGCTTGTCCAATCTCATAACCTACAGAGGTTTTGACCTCAGTAGCAGCATCTCTAACCTTTTCCTCCACCATAGACGGCTTCCTCTCTTCTAGAGGAATAGTCGGTCCCTCGGGGATATCACCCGCCTTTTCTCGTATTTCTTCAGCGGACGGTCTGAGGCTTTTATCTTCCGGCATTGGTGCATCTCTGTCAACTGCATACTGCTCAAGCGGTTCTCCAACCATTATAGAGCCTCCTGAAAGCGTGATCTTTGACTTGGGAATGTCAAACCGTAAATTACCAGAATCGCTAAAAACAACTATTTGGTCATCAGTTTCCTTTGCAATATGTCCTATCGTCTGGTCGTTTGCAATAACTGTCTTATTGAACAGGTCCTTTGGATACTTGCCCTCAAAACTAGCTAGATCAGTATCAGTAGAAGCGTCTTTCTCCATTGCAAAGCAAGCGGCTATACAGCATAAAACAGATATGAGAAAATGGATTAGAAGAATGTTAAATGCCAAGATTATAATTGACGTAGCATATTTTTTTGTGTGTGGAGATACAACATTCCTCTAGCCCAAAGGTCGCGATAGGCCTTTCATTCTGTGCCCTTGCCATGTTGTACTCTGTAATGCTGGTTGGGGTTTACATAAGCTCCTCGCACCAGGGACTCTCATGCACTGAATGGCCGCTCTGTCCAAATGGCTTTGGCCTCCCTTCCGAGAAGCATTTCTTTGAGTATTATCATAGGATGATGGTGGTGATAACGGCTGGCCTTATCTTCGCTACCGCAGCATACTCATCCAAGAAATTCAAGCCGGCACGAAAAACTGCAATCATTGCCGCAATAGCCATATCTGTGCAGATAATATTTGGCATGCTCGTAGTCACCACCCGCCTTGAGCCCCTCCTGGTCGCAACTCATCTATCGACTGGTATCCTGCTTTTTGCCATGACGCTCATGACCTTCCTAGCATCATATAAGCTAAGGCGTCAATAGATATTCAAGCATATAACCATAGATCATCTGTGTTAAAAGGCTCTCCAAAAAGAGAGGAGAGTTGAATCCCAATTCATTCTATGGATCAAAAACTAAGAACCTGCTGCAGGGCTTTGACAGCCTGTATTAAGGATGGACAGTTTTTAAGTAACCCTGAACTAGATTGCTTTTAAAGCACTTGAATTCGCAAGCCAGCAGAATATGATGTAATCATAACTAATTTTGTGATACACAGCATAGATCTCAATTTGTACCTCGAAACTTGATCCTATTGTAGCCATGCATCGTGTGATTCCTGTTCTCCGTCTACCTATCAAGCTAGTCTTAGTACTCAAGGGCTCAGCATAGATGAGGTAGTAAAAAAGAGAGTTCCGTGTACAAACAGGGCCATCAGCAAGGTCTAAGAGCAGTAGTAATTACGAATAATCGTTAAATATGCTATTTATATGTGACAAGAGGTCGTTACGCAGCTGAATGACCTTAGCACGCTTGTCGCCATCCAGATCCGTCGTCAGCAAAGCGTCCAGCCCTTCTACCAAATACTTGATGTTTGGCAGAGTTAGCAGTACTTTCCCTTCGTCTTGATTCTTGCTCGCCATTACTTTACTTCTATATTACTGGTGGCAGTTATTATTAATCCCACTGGAGCTTTGGTGCAATGACAAATAATAGTATATAATATCTAATGCTCATGACCAAAGCTCATCCTATATGGCTGAGAGCCAACAACAAACCATAATTAACTTGTACAATTCCGGCATACCACCAGAGATAATTGCATTTCAGCTCGACATCAGCCCTGAAGATGTCAACAAGGTAATCCAAAGCATAAATAAGACAGATAGGCACGCCAAGCATGCACCTGAAGCTGCACTCTCGGCGTCTTTCTACCTCGATGCCGTAGTCGACCTTGACAAGGCGATCAAGATGGCCCAGCAGAGAGTATGGAGGGCGCTTAAGGTCGAATCCACGTTCGATATCTCTACTGAAGAAATGCATGAAATTCTTGCCAAGTACTCCAAGTCAAAGGTTATGCTCGTAATCCTCCACATAGACCTTGTAGGCTCCACTAGACTGTCGTCTGATCTGCCTACTGATAGGCTCGCCGCCATAATCCAGGCGTTCACGCAGGAAATGTCGATCACAATATCGGCGTATGGCGGCTATGTGTTGAAATATGTTGGGGATGCCATCATGGCATTTTTCCTTGCAACCGGTGATAAGTATCTACCATGCATCAATGCAGTCAACTGCGCCCGCTCTATGATCAAGATAATCCAGGAAGGCATAAACCCGATCTTAAACCAGTACGACTATGCTGAAATGAATGTCCGAGTTGGCATAGACCTAGGTGAAAATGTCGTGGTACAATATGGGTGGGATACCTTCAACGTAGACGGCAAAAAGTTCAAGAGACCCCATTTTGACATTTTGGGCCATACCATAAATATAGCAACAAAAATGACGTCGCTTGGTAAGCCGGACCAGATAGTGATAGGTCAGATGGTCTACGATGTCCTGGACGATCGACAAAAATCAACATTTCACCGGCTTCAGGTAAGCGCTGATGTGTGGGGCTATATGAGTGACTACTCCGGCGGCATTTATCCCCTTTACGGCACAGATGGCGCTTATATGCATTAAGTATATATCAGAAAAATACACACTATTATAATCATTAGATGCACCCCATAGAATATGAGGATTCTTTTGTCAAAATTGCTGGTTTGATCGGAGGCGAGGAGTACCTTAAGGTTGCCCGCGCCCTCATGAACACCAAGGACGTGACAGACGAGGAGATTGCTAGCTCAACAGGACTAAAGATAAACATCGTACGCAAGGTTCTCTATGACATGTTTGGTAAAGCACTGATAACTGGCATCCGCGTCAAAGACGAAAAGAAAGGGTGGTTCGTCTACCGCTGGCGTTCCAAACAGGATCAGGTCGACAATTTCATTGACAATCAGAAGAAAAAGATCCTTGACCGGCTCCACGATCGCCTTGAATATGAAGAATCCACAGAGTTTTACCATTGCGGCAACCATGACTGTCCACGAGTGAAATTTGACGTAGCAGTAGAATTGTTTTTCAAGTGCCCTAACTGTAAAGGCTCACTCAACATGATAGACAATACCAAGATCAAGGAAGCGCTGCGTCATAAGATAGACCAGGTGACTACTGATATCAATTCAAACAAAAAATAGGTTTTATGCTATGCGTCGCAACTGCATTATATACAAATATCCAATTATACAACAATCTGTGTATTCTGTCTGCTAACATTTTGCAGAAGCAATTGCCCCTTTTGATGTAGCGCTCTCACAACGGGGAATAGTAATCTATACTTATTAGTTTGGCTTCAAGCCAAATGAATGGTTATATTGTCCTCTATCCATAAGAACCTAAAATCGATCTTGCCTTTTTGAAAATATTGAACCACATCTGCCATGTCAGCTTACCAGTATTAGTATTCTGCCTGCTTGGATGATATGAAGCAAGTAGCACCTTACCGTTTATATCATAGCTCGTCCCATGGCTAAACCTTAGTCTTCCCAATCCTGCTGCTCGACAGTAAGCATTAAATCCAATCTTGCCTAGCATGACAATGACTTTAATATTATCCAAAATCTGCAGCTCTGTAACAAGATATTGGGAGCAGTTCACTAGCTCAGTTGGCAGTGGCTTGTTATCTGGTGGTGCACATCTAATTGCTGCAGTAATGTAGGCATCCTTGAGTACAAGCCCGTCATCCTTTGATCTGCTGGTCGGCATGTTTGCAAATCCTGATTCATACATAGCCCTTGCAAGCCAGTCCCCTGAGCAATCACCTGTAAACATCCTTCCTGTCCTGTTGCCACCATGTGCTGCTGGTGCAAGCCCGACTATCAGTAGCCGCGCATTTGGATCGCCCCAGCTTGGCAGAGGCTGCGCCCAGTACTCTTCGCGAGCAAATCTCTTGACTTTTTCTTGGCCAATCTGCCTGATATACTGTGATAATCTCGGACAGTGGGTGCACTCAATTACCTTGTAGTTTAGCCAGCATAGTTTGTCACTCCTCATGGCCAACATTAGCAAATAAGCACATATTATTAGAAAATCTTTTTATCCCCCCAGGTGTTTGTTTAATGTTTGTCTACGACCATTATTGCTAGCGACGACTTGACATGGATCGCCGGGTCTGTGGTATTGAGTGACAACCCTCATCAACAGCTAAAATATTGTAGGAAAAAGTTCGGGATCAAGCAGGCAGATCTTGCGAGGCATATGAGTCTCACACCATCCGTCCTAAGTGACTATGAGAAGGGCCGCAGGCCGTCGCCAGGAGTCAAGTTCATCAAGCGTTACCTGCTTGCGCTCTACGAGTTGGCTAAGTCAAATGGAAAGTCCACCGAACAAGTAGTGCCAACGCCAGTTGCCAGTGTCCATATAAATCAGCCATAGCAAGACTCTTACATATATGCCTCTCATTATAGTATCAATATATCCGGGTAGAACCCCTGAGCAGAAGGACGAGTTTGCCAAAGCTATTACCAACGCAGCGGTTCAGATATTGAACACTAAGTCAGAGCACGTGATCGTAGTCTTTGATGAGAAACCGAAGGAGAATTGGTTCCAGTCTGGCAGACCTCTCTAGTATAGCAAACTATTTTATTTTTTATCATCTTCTTTGCAGTGATTGAAGAAAATAGCAGTAGTACAAATGCGCTCATCTGAAGACAAGCAGGAAAACCTGAAAAAATCTATTGATTTTATAGATGAAGCGGCTGGCAAGAATGCACACCTTGTATGTTTTCCAGAATTCCAGATGGCTTTTTCACCCCGTGGCCAATCTGCAAACCAGCTGGTTAAAATTGCCGAAACCGTTAAGGGCAACTTTGTTTTAACACTTGCAGCGGCTGCAAAGAAAAATAGAATCGGAGTTGTCGTCACTATTTATGAGAAAAGCAGCAAGCCACATCATGTTTATGATACCGCTATAATCATAAGCGAGAGGGGCACAATAACATCAGTATACCGCAAGCTGCACCTTTACGATGCACTTAGGTTCAAAGAATCTACAAAGCTGATGCCCGGTAAATCAATCGTCGAGCCTGACAAGACACCTGCTGGCATTGCAGGACTTTTGATCTGCTATGATTTGCGCTTTCCCGAGCTGTCAAGGATATTGACTATTAAAGGTGCAGATGTGCTCATCGCACCATCTGCTTGGGTTGCAGGGGAGATGAAAGTGGAGCACTGGCAGACGATGGTCAAAGCAAGGGCTGTTGAAAACGGCTCCTACATAGTTGCCCCTGATCAAGTAGGCAATATTTATTGTGGCAAGAGTATGGTGGTGGATCCATTTGGCATAGTGCTTCTAGATATGGGTAAGCAGGAAGGTATGGAAATAGTTGATATCAATAAGACGCGTGTACACCAAGTCCGCAGATCATTGCCGCTGTTACAGAACCGTAGGACAGATATTTACACTCTATCCCCCAAATAAAAAGAGGCAAGTGATTTCTATCAAATAAGAATAGCAGCATGTGGATATTCCTCACATATATAAGTAAATGAAGAGGCTATAGAACCATATTTTATGTGGTGCCTCGCTTTTTTGAAAGACAATGGATGTTTATGCAAATTCTCCACTGCTTCGTGCCTCGAGCAAAAACAACTCCTATCAAAGGCCAGCTGCACTCTAGACATGCTTTGCCCGTAATTCTAATTGAGCCCTTTTGTGGTAGCGGTGCAGTTGCTTTGCAGCCGCCGGCATAATTCGAACATCCAACAAAGCGCTTTTGTGTAGTGCGCGACCGGACTATGCAAAGCTGCCCTTTCCCACAGAGCGGGCACTGGCCAAGCGCTGCGGTCTGTGCAATGTCCGCTGATACAGCACCATTTATCTGCGTCCCGATATCATCTTCTCTTTCTATGAACGAGGTCAGCGACTCTAACAGCCTATCTACTGCCTGCTCAATTACCGACATGCTGTCCGCTGATCCTTGCTCCACATTTGTAAGCTGTTCTTCCATCAATCTCGTCATGTTTGTAGAAATTATACTTGGCGCAAACTCTCTCATGGAATCAACGACTGCAAAACCGAGGCCTGTTACCTCTAGCCCACCCTTGCATGCTGCCAAGTAATTACGCTTTAATAGGGTCGATATTATGTCGGCTCTTGTCGCCTTGGTTCCTATTTTTTCCAGCTCCATCTTGGCAAGCATACTTGCCTGATTATAGCGGTAAGGCGGCTGAGTGAATTTCTCTTCCATTTCTATGTCCTGATTTTTCAGTAGATCCTTCTTGTGGAGTTTCGGAAGCTTGCGCTGATTAAACCTGACATAAGGCTTGTAGAGCACCATCCAGCCCTCATAGGTTAGCATCATCCC
The DNA here is from genome assembly GCA_964460425.1 of uncultured Nitrososphaera sp. Lineage (GTDB taxonomy): Archaea > Thermoproteota > Nitrososphaeria > Nitrososphaerales > Nitrososphaeraceae > Nitrososphaera. The sequence continues at coordinate 15,966 of CAYWRR010000007.1, read as the reverse complement.
TCCTGCCTTGAAGATGTATCCACTTACGTCGATTGTGACATCTATTTGCCGGCTGACTGCTGGATCGCCAAATGCTGCAAGGAATCTTCTCACTATAAGATCGTATATCCTGAATTCAAGGCCGCTCAGTTTCTGCCGTGGTGTAATGCAGGTTGGGTGGATAGCAGGGTGCGCTGGATCTGTCATCCGACCTTCATTTGGCGCAAGTTTCTCCTTTGAGAGAAGCATTGATACCAATTGACTATATTTGCCGATCTTTGAAAGGCCAGAAATTATTTTATCATATCCAATGGAGGATGGAAGCTTCTGGCTTGAGGTGCGCGGGTATGAGATCAGTGCCTGCAAATACAATTTTTCTGCTATCGCAAGTGTATGGCCTGGGCTAAGCTTGAACAGACTGTATGCTTCTCGCTGGAGGTCGCCTGTGTTGAATGGCACTGGCGAGGACAGCGTCAACTTGTTGTCACTAATGTTGTTTACAGTTCCATTTCTGCCTACGCAAGCATCTATGATTGCCTTAGCTTCCTCAGGCTTCTCCACTTTTGGTCTTTCATACTGGGCAGAAAATATCTGTCCGTCTTTGTCAAATTGTGCAGTTATTATCCAATAGGGATCTGGTATGTGCAACCTGATCTCGATCTCTCTGTTGACTGCAAAGGCAAGCGTCGGTCCCTGCACTCTCCCAATTGAGAGATTGCGATATCTGCTGATGCCCTTAAACAACTTAATAAGTGCTCTTGACAGGTTCACTCCGTAAATGAAATCGAGCATGTGACGAGACCTGCCTGCCTCTGCTAGCCCGCAGTTTGGCTTTGCCAGATTGGCAAACGAATCTCTTATCTCTTCGTCAGTTAGTGTCGAAAATTTAGCTCTTAATGCTTCCACATATTTATCACCACATGCATACTGTAAGATGCTGTGGCCTATCACTTCCCCTTCTTGGTCGTAGTCACAAGCATGCACGAATGATGAAGCATCTTTAGCTAGCTTACAAATGGTGTTGATAGCTCTGATCGCTTGTAGGTTCTTGGCAACAGGCGCCCACTCCAAGTCAAGCACAGGGAATACGCTTTTGTTCTTGGTGACATCGGTCAGGCCATATAGGTGTCCAAGCGCTGTGCATATTTTATAGTGGCGTCCACTATTTTTTACCTCAAAGATGGGAATGCCACCTGGCCTCGACTCCCTCGGCTCGCCAAGCGCATGAGCTATTCTCCTTGCAGCAGCAGGCTTTTCACAGACGACAAGGGTGTACAAGAACTAGGTAAGATCTTGGCAGACCTGAGCATATTAATCCGATCCTTCTTCTTACACTTCAAAGTACTTGCTTATTCTAATCTGTTATGTACTTCTACGTTTTATATTTCTTGAAAAGATATGATGCAGATTGTACAAGTTTAGTAGTAACGAAAGTTCATCATAAAAAATGAAAAAATTCAATAATGCTTGAACGTGCGTATGTATGACTCAGCATTGCAAGCCAGTCAGTTTAGGCCAATAATATCTGCCTGACTTGTCACAGAGATCCAGCATCATTTACTTAACATCTACTATGATTCTTACATATCAAGGGTGTTTAAGCTATTTATATACAAAAAAACAATTTTTATGAGATGACAACCAACAAAGTTTGTCTTCTAGGTGCGGGCAGTACGAAGTATGGAAAATTAAACGAAAGCATTATAGAGATTGCGCTAAATGCTGCCAAAGAGACAGTTGAGTCTGCTGGGATTACTACAAAAGAGATTCAGGCCGGATACATTTCAAATGTCTTCGGAGTTGCAGACAAACAGGTCCACATGGCACCTGTCATCATGAGTAACCTTGGAATTCCTCATGTTCCTGGACTTACAATTGAATCAGCATGCGGCTCGGGCTCCGTGATGTTTAGAGAAGCATATGCTAATGTAGCCGCCGGATTCTATGATTGCGTCCTTGCACTTGGTGTTGAAAAGGTGACGCATACTGGCACGGCGCGTAGCACTACCTTATTCTCTTACTGCTCTGACTTTTTCTATGAAGGTGGTAACGGCGCGTCATTCCCTGGGCTCTTTGCATCAATGGCCCGCGCTTACATGACTACTCACAAGGCAACTGAAGAAGACCTCGCTCACATTGCAGTCAAGAACCATGAAAACGGGTTGATGAACCCAAAGGCGCATGTCCACAAGAAAATAACTGTTGACGATGTGCTAAAGTCGCCCGTAGTGGCTTCACCGCTTAAGCTGCTTGACTGCTGCCCGTTCTCTGATGGTGCATCTGGAGTTATTATATGTAGCGAAGAGTTTGCGAAAAAGAGTGGCAGGCCATACATAGAAATAATTGGATCTGGCAGGGGCGCTTCGCCAGCAGCTGTTCAAGGGCGCGAAGATATTACGACCATTCCAAGTACAGTGGCTGCAGCAAGGCAGGCCTATAAGATGGCCGGAGTAAATCCAAAGGATATTGACTTTGCTGAAGTGCATGACTGTTTTACCATAGCAGAGATAATTGACATTGAAGATCTGGGGTTCTTCCCAAAGGGCAAGGCTGTCCATGCAGTAAGGGATGGAGCAACACGCCTTAATGGCGAAATCCCAATAAATCCGTCAGGTGGCTTGAAATCAAAAGGGCACCCCATCGGCGCAACAGGTATCGGACAAGTAGTCGAAGTATTTGAGCAGTTCACTGACAAAGCCGGCAAGCGTATAGTTCCGGATGCAGAGGTCGCACTCACTCACAACTTTGGGGCTACTGGTGCTAGCGCCGCAGTTCATATATTCAAGAAAGTGGATAGAAAATGATAGTGGAGAAATTATCAACTAATAAAAGTACCTTCGAAAAGTTCATCGAAGCTGCAAACAGGAAAAAGATCTTAGCCCAAAAATGTGTAAAGTGTGGTCACCTGATGCTGGCAACCATATTCTTTTGTGAAAAATGTGCAGGTAACAAATTTGAGCAAGTCGATCTTGAAGGCAGCGGCATTGTTGTGACATATACCATCCAAGCAGTTGTGCCGGAAGGTTTTGAGGATGTCGGCTCGTATGCATGGGTGGTGTTCAAGTTAGACAATGTACCCCTGAGAGCATCAGGATTTCTCCCTGGCATCAAGATGTCTGCCGACCTACCAATAGGCACCAAGGTGAGGGTTGCAGGCTATGACCCCAAGCACGGTCTTATGCTCCAGAAATAGTTACTCCTGTTGCCTAGAAAAGGCATATCTTTCTCTTGTAATTCCAACTGCATATATATCATTGTATATACCTGCTTGAATGAATCTAGCATATAGAAGTATCATTCGAGCAAGAAATTATTTTTCTTCTTATAGATGTATGCGCTGGCTAGTACATATCGTACAAACCATTTCCACAGCTTACAGCACTCCATGACTGGAAAGCTGGTCGCAAATATGAATGTGATTACCGTAGGATTAATTCGAGCTCGCTTGCGTGCTCCAAGATCTCAACTGTTTTGCCCCTAAGAGGCGGCTATGATCTCATCGCTGGCGAGCATTTTGATTCTTGTGTGCCCCTCGCATCGCTATTGTAAGATACAACTCTTTTTGTAGCTTAGCTTTATGATAGTTTTTGGTATACTGTCTTCGACACCTAGAGTTTTTTCCATTTAACCTAGCGTAGTAGGCAGTAAGATGACAGGAGGAGAGAAGCGTCAGCAGTTCATGAGCCAGATCACCCACGCTACAGGCGTAGTGTACAATCAGCTTGGGCGTCTCAAGATGCTCGACAGAAAGTTCGCCTCAATGGAGACATCTTTTCTAGAGCAGATAGCTGTCAACATTAAGGCAGGCAATAATGCCCGAGCAAAGATCCTTGCGACCGAACTGATCAATGTGCGGCGCCTACGTAGAAACACACAACACACCAGCCTTGCACTTGAGGCAGTAGTGATACGCTTCAGTACGATCAACGAATTTGCTGCAATCCTTGACACCATAGATCCGACAATTGAGATGATAAAAGGTATCCAGACGGATCTGACTAGGGCCATTCCCGCTGCTAATGAAGTACTCTCTGAAGTCTCGACAGTCACCGCAGACATGCTCCTCAACGCAAATATCAAGGCAGACGCCAGAATCTCAACTCCGATGGATACAGAGACCCTTTCAATTCTTAACCAAGTTGAAGGAGCCTTGGAGGACGAGGCAAAAGCAAGACTCCCAGAGGTTCCAACTAGCATTCCCTCCCAAAAACGAGAGGATGCACCAACTGAAAAGACTCAGGTACTGGTTGAAAGCTAGACTAGTCGACCAAAAAACTGGTAGGGTATATAGATTGGATCGTGCAATTAGTTAAAAACATTTTACAAAGTAGTTTTAATCATTTATCTAGATATGAGGCGTAATGGAACAACCGAGTTTTGATTATCAAAAAGATTCTAAGAAAGGCGGACTTTTAGAATCTGCGTCAAAGCGAGTAAGGATGATTTTCTCTGTTATGGCTAGCCCTAACAGAATCGACATTCTGCGAATTTTGAATGCAAAGGGCTCCCTGACATACTCGGAACTAAAGGCTCTTGCGGGCTTTAAATCAAAGAAAGAGTCTGGCAAGTTTGCCTATCACCTGAGGAAGCTGCTTCGCCAGCTGCTGGTTGCCCTCAACAAGACGGAGCGTCGGTACACCATCACAAACCTTGGTAAACTGGTGCTAAGCCTTGCCCGCCAGATTGAGGAGCGTTCAATCATAGAGAGCGGCAAGATGTATGTGAGGACAAACAAGCACACCATTGAGGAGTTCAATTCCCACAAGATAATCCAATCCCTTGTAAGGGAAGCCAATCTGCCGCTTGAGCAGGCTCACAAGATCACTGAAGAAGTAGAGAACAAGATCTACAGGTTCCAGACAAACTATCTCACATCATCGCTCATACGTGAGACTGTCAACTCTATTCTCATGGAGCACGGCCACGAGGAATATAGAAACAAGCTAGCGCGGCTGGGCCTCCCGTCCTCCGACATTGTTCAGCTGCTCTACCAAGACGAGCCAGCTCGAAATGGAATAGAGCATGTAGTGACAAAGACTGCTGGCGCGGTCTTTTCTGAATACTTACTGTTCAACATGCTGCCAAAGGACATTGCAGATATGCATCTGGCAGGCGAGATCAGCATTTCTAATACCCCTGTCTGGGGTTTATTGCCCGATACTGTATTCATTGACCTTTCAGAGCTGAAAGGCGGCTTGGATCTAAAAGGGAGATTCTTGAATATGGCTAGGATCCCCCCAATTAAAAGCTCCGACGATGCTGTCACAACCCTGCCAGCATTGGTCTCGCTCCTTTCAAGAGAAGCGTCAACAGAAGTTGTGCTCGAAGGCTATGTGTCGGCACTGCTTAACAACATCAATGATCCAGAGGATATTGCCTCTAGGTTTGCAAAGGCGCTTCTGGCCTCGTCGGGTGCACCATCGTATTCTGCAGGTATGCCTGTAACCACCATTGCAGTGCAAATTGATAGCCTAGATACCCAGCAGCTCAATGCACTCTTGGATGGCTACAGGAGATATGTCGATAATACGCCCATACCCCGGCTTGGCCTTTCGCTGTCAGGCAGGGTTACGAACAGCCTTGACCACATCATAACAGCAGTACGAAGCGGAGGCATAATTTCGATTAGCAACAACAAGGTGCGGGCAAGCAATGGCATCAAAAAGGCAGACGTCAAAGCTACAGCTGCAATATCGCTCCATCTGCTGTCGATAAACCTGCCAAGGCTTGCATATGAATCGAATAAGGACGAAACTTACTTCCGCGCCAAGCTTGCGCTCATGTTAAAACCATCGCTTGCTGCAATGTCACTCCGAAAAAAAATAATCATCGACCATGTCAAAAAGGGGATGATGCCTGCACTTGCAAGTGCGAGCCAGTTGATGCAGATGAGCACAGCTAGCATAGCAGTCAATCTTACTGGCACTAGGGAGTCAGTCTATAACATACTAGGAGAGTCTTCTAGCGAAGTACTTCAGAAAGTGCTAAAGACTGCCGCCGAAGTGACCAACGTGCAGGGCAAGATGCTTGGAGAGGAAGGAGCTGGCATTGCAATGGTTTCAGATGACAGTGGGTCTAGGTTTGCTACCCTTGATTCTGAGAAATATGGCAAGGTCTCTCTTCTGCAATCGCAGAATGCAACCAGCTATTCCCAAGGCATGACACTCAATGGCAAAGATATCCTTAATGACAGCAAAGCTTCAATTCAAGAATGTCTGGCAATTGACAAGCTGCTGAATGGAGGCTTTACAGCATCGCTTGACCTGACAAACCTATCGCTAACAGAAATGAAAAGTGCAATAGAAACTGCTATACAAGAGCTGTCGTTCCTGCGCCTCAGTATCGGGTTTGTAGTCTGCACAACATGCGGTCAACGCTCAAAAGAAGGTGTAGACATATGCGACTTCTGCAAGTCGCCTCACACGCTGCCTCTCCATTTGTAACTGGAATTACCCAAAGCATTTCTTGCCGCTGCGCAGCCTCTACTATTATGCTAGAAGCGAGCAACTTATGTCAATGTTTGAGGCTCAATCACAAGAGCTAATATACAAAATATTTATTCAGTATAGTATACTTATGTATTCAGTTTTTAGATTAGTTTATATTAAGAATCTCATATATTTTTCCAATAGTAATTTGCATTCATTTTTTGGTGCCAAAAAAAGTTATATGATGTAGGCTCCCAATCTTTAAGAACCTGTAATCTTCTGTACAACTTGGGATGGCGGGACTTACTGAATTTAATAATAAGGAAACGCTGATTGCAAAGATACGGAAACGTGACGGACGCATAGTCCATTTCGAGCAGTCTAAAATTTCAAACGCAATATACAAGGCACTCGTTGCAACGGGCAAGCCTGACTACCCTCTGGCTGAGCGGCTAGGCACAAAGGTAGTACAAAAGATGGTTCACCAGAGCGAAAAGATCATCTCAAGCGTAGAAGACGTACAGGACATGGTGGAGTCCATACTTATCGAAGAGGGGCTATACGATACAGCCAAGGCCTACATACTCTACAGACATGAAAGGCGTAAAGTGCGCGATGAGAAGATGAAGATTCTCAACAAGAAGGATCTCGATGAAGTAGATAAGGCTTTTGACGTAAATTCCCTAAGAGTGCTTGCTGCGCGGTATTTGCTGCGCGATGGCAACAATGAGATCATTGAAGGTCCCAAGCAAATGTTTGAAAGGGTTGCAACCCTAGTCGCGATTGCAGACGTAATGCACGACTCTTCTATATTTATCCCTACAGGGGGCTACACACAGAACATTGAAGAAGCGGATCGCTATTACGGCAAGCTAGAGGACTTTGACAACAAGTTGCACATTGGCAGCTACTATCTGAACAGGTACCATTTTGAAGCAATGATCCGTCACTACATCTACTGCGCACAGCAGGGACAAATGAAGATTAGCTTCAAGGATCTGCTTAGAATGATAGCGGAGGGCAAGATGGCGCAGTATGAAGAGCGGGTTAGGGAATACTATAACATGATGGTTTCGCGGGACTATTTGCCAAACACGCCTACTCTGATGAACTCCGGCGCAAAGCTTGGACAACTGTCGGCATGCTTTGTGCTTGACATGCCTGATGACATGGTAGGCATCATGAAAGCATCCGCTGACGCAGCCATGATCTTCAAGTCGGGCGGCGGAGTGGGCATAAACTACTCCGACCTGAGGCCGGAGGGTGACATTGTAGCATCGACATCGGGCGTTGCGTCAGGACCCACATCGTTTATGCGCATCATTGACACCATTACCGATGTTGTCAAGCAGGGAGGCAAGCGCCGTGGAGCCAACATGGGCATACTTGAGGCATGGCATCCAGACATTGAAAAGTTTGTGACAGCTAAGACAAAGCCTGGAGTATTTGAGAACTTTAATGTAAGCGTAGGCATCTGGGATGACTTTTGGAAGGTGCTTGTTAGCAAGGATGGCAATCACAAGTATCCTCTACGCAGTCCAAGGATGAAAGAGCCAATGAGGCACATTGACGCGCAACAGCTTGTAGACCTGATCGCATTGAGCGCGTGGAAGAGCGCTGAACCAGGAGTAATATTCTTTGATAATATTAACAAGTACAATCCACTTATTGGAGCAAGAGGCGGGCCACTGCGTGCCACAAACCCCTGTGGCGAGCAATCGCTCTACCCATATGAATCCTGCAATCTCGGCTCGATCAACTTGGCAAACTTTGTCAAACGCAAAGCTGATGGTGCATACGAGTTTGACTGGCAGCGCTACGAGCAGGCGATTAGACTTGCGACGAGATTTTTAGATAACATCATTGACATGAACAAATATCCTGTAGAAGAAGTCAGGGTTGCGACAAAGGAGACAAGGAGGATAGGCCTTGGCATCATGGGCATCGCTGATCTGTTGTTTCTGCTCAAGATCCCGTATGATTCCAAGGACGGTTATGAATTCATGAATAAGCTTGCAGAAGCCGTGTCCTATTTGAGCATGGATGAAAGTGTCACCATTGCAAAGTCTCGTGGAACATTCCCGCTATTTGAGAACAGTGATTATGTCAAGGGCCGAATACCTGTGGCAGGATACTACGAGCTGCCAAGAGAGATGCATACATACGACTGGGACACCCTTATTGAAAAGATCAAGAAACATGGGATACGTAACTCGTGGACATCAACTATTGCTCCGACAGGCACGCTCTCGATGATTGCAGATACCTCAAATGGTGTGGAACCAGTGTTTGCACTTGTGTATGAAAAGCGTGTGACTGTGGGTCGCTTCTTCTACGCTGATAAGGTGTTTGAAAGTATGCTGAAAGAAAACGGCCTATATTCTGATGAAATACTGACCAAGATTGCAAATAACTATGGTTCTGTCCGCGGCTTATCCGAGATTCCTGAGTGGATGCAGCGGATATTCGTGACCGCAATTGACATACACTGGACGGATCATGTGATGGCGCAGGCTGTGTGGCAAAAATGGATCAGCAACGCGATCGCAAAAACTATCAATATGCCTGGAGACGTGACAGCAGAGGATGTTAAATGCTCATATCTGCTATCCCATGAGCTTGGATTGAAAGGTGTTACCGTCTTTAGAGATGGTTCTCGTCACGAGCAGGTGCTTCACATCACCGGCCAGAACACCGGCGAAAGGATATTTGCTGTTACGCCCAGCAAGTATGTAGTCGATTATGTCCTCAACAATATTAAAGAACTCTATGTTCTAGAGCAGATGCAAAAGATATTCAAAGAATCGGGCATAGAAGATGAAAAGCCTGCAGCGATGACGGTTATTCCACCTCAAGAAGCCCTGTCTGCAGCAAAGAAGCACCCTTCTATATCTACCATTATACAGCATACTGACATACAAGAGGATCTATGCCCCATGTGCAATACTAGGCTGATAATCACCGAAGGATGTAACATGTGCATTGAATGTGGCTTTAGTGGATGTGGATCCGGCTAGGCACCTTTATCACTACTACTTTTTTCTATTTTGGTTCAGTAGGTCATAATACACATAAGGATAGTCAAGTTAGCTACTGAAACTGTGTTGGTGACCGATAATCCAACAGCAAAACCATATTTTATAATTATATCAGCAACATGAAGGGCTTGACGGTAGACACCTTATGAAGCATACAATATTGCTACAGCGGGAAATGACAAGTAGAGAGCACTAATTGAAAATGCGCTTCACAAATTAAATTACAGTTTTGTGCGTTACGAAAGTTCTAACCTTGATAGGATGTGAGGTAGGTGGCTGACATAGCCATAGTCGTCAACTAGACAATCGATCTAAATGAAACTGTCTCAGGGACATACACTAGTTAGTTACAGAAACTGCAAGCGTGAACTCGCACTAAGTACAGATTTCGAGTATTGCAGCGCCTGCGCCGTATACTGCGTGGGTAGGTGGAGTATACAGCAGTAACCCTCAACTTCTTTATTTTTTCCCATTTTCTTATTTTAAGATTAAAACACTTACTCTTATAGCTATTATTGTCTGCCATGGCCCATAAAATTACCAGAGCTTCTAAAAAGAGTTTAAATTCTGCTTCGTGCATATTACTGCCGAAATGTCAAGCGTAAGAATCAATGAGAGTCCTAACCACTTTATAGTACTGGACGCCATTGGAAGAGGAGTAAAGACTATTGACAAAATTGCCAAGGTTACCCGGCTGGACAAGGCCCAAGTTGAGCTAATAGTAAATGATCTGATTGAACAAAGGCTTGTTATTCGTACCAAAAAGAAGGGCTTTCTTGGAAGAATCAAGATAGAGCTGACCCTTAGTCATACTGGACTTCAGCTGCTCAACGCCAAAAAGCAGGAATTAGAGAAACAATGGCAACAAATCCAACAGTGGCACAACAATGGCCAGACGCAGCAGCTTCAAGGCTACATGGACAATAACCGTATGTGGATCCCGATGATGCTGTTCTCTGGTATCATGAATGCCATGTTCTTTATGTCCATGATGTCCATGCTGGGGATGGCAATGAGTCCTGCCGAGAGTGGTCTTGTAGGCAGTGAAGGATCTGGAACAGCCGCAGATTCAGGCGAATCCGCAGGAGCCGAAGACGGCGGTGGCGGCGCTGATTTTGGCGGCGACTTTGCCGGCGGAGATTTTAGCTTCTAATCTCTTACAATTTTTTGACTATTTGCTTCTTTTTTGAATAATACCTAGCTCCAAGAATAGTCAGAAATGCTGTAGTTGAGACAAGTACTATTGTTCCTGCAGGCGCCAGATTTGCAGAATATGAAATTGCGATGCCTATCACAACTGAAAATATTGATATTGATACTGATATGAGAGCCGTTTTTCTGAATCCCTTGTTAAACAAGAGCGCAGTGACATTTGGGATTACCAAAAGTGATGAGACAAGTAGGATCCCAACAAGCCTCATCGATACAATGACTGCCACACTTGCAAGGATTATGAAAATATAGTTTAGCTTTGAAATTGGCAGGCCGCTAACCCGCGCCTGCTCTTCATCAAAGGTGATGTACATCAGTTGTCGATAGAGTAAGATGATTATGGACAGAATTATGCCAGTCATTGCCAGTATCGCAAGGGTGTCCTCTACGCTGACAAGCATGATGCTTCCAAACAAAAAACTGAATAGGTCAAGTGTGAACCCTCCTGATAGGCTGATTAGTAGTATGCCAAGCGCAAGTCCTGACGAAAGTAATATGGCGACAGTAGCATCAGCTGGTATCTTGGCAGACTGACGTAACTTTGTGATGCCCAACGCTCCTAGTATGGAAAGCGTCAGACCAGTCCAAAGAGGGTAAACGTTAGTAGCAAGCCCTATTGCTATGCCTCCGAACGCAGCATGAGATAGCGCATCTCCAAAGAGCGAGTTGTGTCTTAGTACGAGAAACAATCCGATCACCGATGAGGTTATCGCCACTGAAACACCAGCAATGAGAGCGCGCTGCATAAACCCAAATTCCAAAACTTCAAGAATCATTTATCTCTCATCACCTGTGAGTGTGGTTGTGTAAGTGCATGTGAGCCTGCATGCTCGATTCTGAATATGCCTTAAGGAGATCCGGATTTTCAAAGAATTCGTATGCCTTGCCATGGAAGAATATTGAGCGGTTAATACACGCCACACTGGTAGCAAACCTGTTAACTGCATCAAGATCGTGGGATGCCCAGATGATAGTGATCTTATCCTCCTGATTCAACTTTTTCAAAAGTGAATAAAACCTGTTTTGCATTTCAAGATCGATGCCTGTCGCTGGCTCATCTAGTATCAAAAGCTTGGGATCATTAGCCATCGCCTTTGCTATCAATACGCGCTGTTGCTGTCCGCCAGACAGTTCACCCACTCTACGATCTTTTTGTGCAAGCAAACCTACAGTTTCAAGTGCTAAAGCTATCTTCTCTTCAGAGGTTTTACTGGTGACGGTGATTCCAAGTGATACAATTTCTTCAACTGTTGCAGGAAAGCTCTGCTCAATTGTTTTCTTTTGCGGTATGTATCCTATGCTTTTGAAGACTTTGCTATTCTTCTTTTTGATATCCTCTCCAAGAATTTTTATTGTGCCTGTGTAGTCATCACGCAGACCTAGCATACAGCTGAAAAGCGTAGTCTTACCTGCGCCATTTGGACCTATTATCCCAAGTATGTCTCCTTCATCGATTGTAAACGAGATGTTATTCAAAACCAAGGTACCAGAATATGTGTAGGAGAGTCTGTCAATCTCGACTATCCGCATTCTAGACCCTCCTTCAGATTTGCAATATTCTGCTTCATCTTGTCAATATATCCAATGCCTGCTGCCTGTTCATCTTTGCCAACGCCTTCAATTGGGCTCAGCACTACCACCTTGCCGTCGGGGATCTCGTTAGCAATTGTATCTGCAAGCCGGCTGTCAATCAAATCTTCTGAATAAATTACATTGATGTCAAACTCGTTTGCAAGCTCCATTATCTGCTGCATTGTCTGCGGCAAGATTTCACCCTCTGGAGAAACCCCCTGTATGCTGTGCTGCCTTAGGCCATACCTTTCTGAAAAGTAGATAAATGCATCATGAAATGCTATAAAGTCTGATTTGTCACAGTCGGCAAGCTCTGACTTGATAAAGGCATCAAGCAAGTCAAGCTCTGCCATAAATCTATCAGCATTTTGATTGTAATAATCTGTGTTGGCCGGGTCTGAGCTGGCCATGACATTGCGGATCTTGTCTATCTGTTGTTTTGCAAGTATAGGGTCTAGCCAGATGTGAGGATTAACTCCTCTGCTGGCAACACCAACTGCCTGCCTATGCTCATCATCTCCTCCTTCATTTTCTTCTTTATAACTAAATTCGATTCCTTCGCTAGTGTTAACAACATCTTTGGCTTCCATGTCATCCACCCACATTTCAAAACCTGCGCCATTGATGACCAGCACATCAGCGACACGTACTCTTGAAACATCCTCTGCTGTAGGCTCCCAGTCATGTGGCTCTATACCAGCCGGAACCAGGCTCGATACTTCCGCCCTGTCACCAACAACTCTGGAAGCAAATTCGTAAAGCGGGTAAAAAGACGCAACAACTGTAATCTTTTCCTGCTCTTGTTTATCTTGTAGAGCTGGCCTGCCCGTGTATATGGTGGCAATCATCGCAAGTGGGATTAATGTGGCAATGGCTGTAAGTGCTACTCTGCTCTGGTTCATTCTACCATTTTCTCATTGTTATTAAAGATATATATGTTTGTTATTAAAAAATATGGAAGTCTTTATAAATACCTTAATAATAATTCATCATATTGACGATAGTCAGTATTTCACTCAATAACGACATCTTGACAGAGATAGACAAGTTGCAGAAAGCACTTGGCTTTTCTGGCAGATCCGAGATTGTAAGAGCCGGTATCAGAAATCTTCTGGCAGAAGAGAAGGACAGGCAGGATTTGTATGGAGAGCTCTTTGCAGTCCTTTTGGCAATACACGATGAAAAATCAGATGATCAGGTGACAGAGATGCGGCACTATTATGATAAACTGATCACTACTCATATACACAACAAGATAGACAGAGACCGATGCCTTGAAATATTCCTACTACAAGGTGAAGCTGCAGAGATAAAAGGCATGACTAAAAAATTCCAGTCAAACAAAAAGATGGATCATGTAAAGCTGATAGCAATGTAATATGGTAGTAGGATAATTGGGATAATCTCCATGATCACTTTTTTCACAAGCCCAATTGGCCTTGGCCACGCAACTCGTGACATTGCCATTGCAGAGGAACTGAAAACTGACATCCTGTTTGTAAGTGGTGAAGACGCATCAATCCTGCTCGCAAGAAAGGGGCTCAAGATACTCGATCTTTACAAGCCCCAGAAACTCATTGTCGAATCTGGGCAGCTTCAGCATACATTCAAGTGGCTCCTGCGATACTACCTGTATTACAAAAAGTGCAAGATGATTGCAAAGGAAATTCTACAAAAGCGCAATGGCTTGATAGTAAGTGATGAGGACTTTGCCTCGATTGCAGTCGCCAAGAAGAATCAAAGACGCATACTGATAACCGATATTACGGAAAGTCATTTTACAACTAGCCTTGCATCAGTAATAGAGAAAAAGATGAACAAGGCGATGCATAATATTATGCAGACATGCGACTGTGTCATCATTCCTGAGGTTGGAGATGACAGGGACAACATCCACTATGTAGGCCCTGTAGTAAGGCGGGCTAGCGCCAACCGCAACACGCTGCGCAAACAGTTTTGTTTTGAAAAAAATACAATACTTGTTAGCGGCGGCGGAACAGATGCCGGCAAATACTTAGTTCAAAAGGCAATAGAGGTGCACTGCCAAATTCAAAGCAAGCTAGACTCTGAACTCATAATTGTGTCCGGTCCTTCGCTAAAACTGCCTGATTCACAGGAGTATCGTAACCTTGGCTTTGTAAACAACATGCATGATCTAGTCTACGCTGCTGATCTCGTAATATCGCTTGCTGGCAGGTCAACAATCGATGAGTCGATAGCATACGGAACGCCTGGAATTTTTATACCAATAAAGAACCACTTTGAGCAGGAGCAGAATGCAACACGCTTTGGCTTCAAGCATGAAGATATTTTTCGACTTGAGCACCTAATTAAAGAAAAGATCGGATGCAGAAGCAATGCAGTAGATATAAAGGGTGCCGCAAGAGCGGCCAAAATTATTTCTATGCTTATATGATTTATACAACTGGTAGATAGTTTTTGTATTAAGAAAAAATGATATAGCATTTCCATCGAAACTTGCAATATGGTTGAATTATGAATTCAGCAAGCTGCCTCGTTGTTCTGTTTTCTATCTTGATTTTATAGTCATTTGCTGGTAACATATATAATTCAAGGCAGATTGTCCGTGTGGCATATCTAGTTGGATATACAGTATATATGCTTTTGACCAAAACCTGAAAATCATTATCTATTATTTGGATGCAGCTAAAAATAAGATCTCTGATAGAGGATATTAATACTTCTAAGCAGCTGATTCATAGCACTGTGAAACCAAGCACACTTCAAGAACTACTTGATCAAGATTACAAGAAAATATCAAAAAAAATAGAGAAGTTCATCTCTGCTTATATTTCTAAAAGTTCCGCAAAGGGGCTAGTAATAGGGCTTAGTGGCGGTCTTGATTCGTCTGTCGTTCTCAAATTAAGTGTAAATGCACTTGGGCGATCAAACGTGCTTGGCCTTGTTATGCCAAGCAACACTACTCCAAGAGAAGATACCTCCCATGCGATAGATCTAGCCAAGGATCTTAAGATAAGATATCATATTATTGACATACATCCAATAATCCAAAGATTTGAAGAGATGCTACCTGAGGACAAAAAAGCAAGAGGAAACCTGATGGCAAGAATTCGCATGAGCCTTCTATATTACTATGCAGGGATTATTGGTTATCTTGTGGCAGGCACCTCAGACAAGAGCGAAGTCCAAATTGGATATTTTAGTAAGTTTGGAGATGGAGCCGCGGATATTATGCCTATTGCTGTCTTGTATAAGACACAGGTGAGATCACTTGCACAATATTTGGGTATTCCTGCAGCAATAGTTCAAAAGAAGAGCAGCCCCTGGTTATGGAAAAACCACCTTGCAGAAGAGGAGCTAGGAATGGATTATGAAGTAATAGACCCGATACTGCACTTGCTAGTTGACGAAAGAGTGCCACCAAAAGATGTAACAAGAAAGCTAGGAGTGCCTGCAAAGCATGTCAATAAGGTTAAGTATCTGATAGAAAAAAGCTTGCACAAGCGTAGACCTGCTGTTATAGTCTCTCTATGATCCTTTGTTTACTTACTAGCAGCTGATCTTATTCTTTATTTGAAAAATTCTATCAGTTGCTCTCCACCCTTTGCTATTGTGTGAAATTGTCGTTCTAGCGTATGTGACTTCAACCCAAACAGGCTGGCTTATGTTGTGGAGCTCATATGATGGATCCTATACTCATGTTATCCTTAGCTGGAAGGTTATGTATCTTTGCTCCGCAATTAACTGGTATTGGC
>CAYWRR010000006.1:0-27810 GCA_964460425.1 uncultured Nitrososphaera sp. | reverse complement strand
AGCTCAAGACATTGTTCAAGCAGCAACCACCGCAGTAGAAAACAACCAGGCTAACGTTGCAAACGTAGAGCAGGATGCAAAGAATGAGATAGAGGTTAGCTCTGAATCAGAATCTGGTTGCGGCATATGTGGCTCTTCAGAATCTGAAGCAGAAACAGAAGTAGAGGACAGTGAACTAGAGAACGAAATCGAGCAAGAAGCTGAGATAGAGCAAGAGAACGAAGCTGACATTGAAACCGGTGACATAGAGCAAGAAGCTGAGCAAGAAGCTGAGCAAGAGCAAGAAGTTGAGAGCGAGCTAGAAGACTTTATAGCAGTTCTCTTCGACGACCTGAACCTTTAAACAGCTCAGACAAATAGTACTGTAAAACCGTACTATCACTTTCCTTTTTCTTTTTTATATCTCTCTCTAGAGCTATAAAGTTTCTAAAAAATGAATATGTTCCTCTCTCTTGACAGGCGAGCTGAGGAAAATAAGCTGCATATAAACCACGCACACTACTCCTTGCATGTTCCATCGTACGCTTATATGTATAGCACAGGAGAAACAATCAGCACAGCTCCATTAACTTACCGTTATTAAAACAGAAGGATATCTTCTTGGGCTCCGTTAACTTAAGGACCCCATTACCAATTTTCATGGTCAAAACAGCTAAAAAAGTCAGATATGTTATCAGCATATGTCTTTGATATATCCGCCAAGCTTCAAATAGCATAAGTAGTATATGCTCAGAATGCCAATCAATCTTCTAGCAAAAGCAATCAACTACTGCCTATTACACAAAAGAAAAGAAACAACATCGTTTTGAATTAAAAGAATTTGTCTTAAGTTAACAGAGCCTCTTCTTGATGATCTTGCAGCCGGCTGCAAGATGGTTTTGAATTAGGATAATGAAAAAAACTTACCTTCCTGTGACAGCGACGTTAATATTATGTTTGAGAGAGAACCGCCTAATACTGAGCGGGGGTCGCCTAGCCTGGTAGGGCGTGGGATTGCTAATCCCATGTCCGAAAGGACGCGTGGGTTCGAAATGTTGACTTCTCCTATCTCGTTATTGAGGAGGGAAAGGCTGCACGAGACTCCCACTCCCCGCGCTTTTCTCTCTTACTATTTTACTCGAATTTCGTAGACTTTCTATTTAGGATCCACAATCCTCGCCCTACCAAGCTAGGTGACTCTAACCCAGAACCGTTAGTGTAGACACTAGCAGCGTTAGCATATGCGTTAACAGTTGTGGATTGCGCATAACCTGCATTTACCAGCAAAGGCAACTCCAGGATCTGAAGGGTTAGGAGCTTTCTGATAACGCAATGACTCATGCAGCACTCCTGCCCCTTAGAAGGTTTTTACAGTTGCCAAGAAACCATTCAATTCAGATCGTGTCAGTAGTGCGGGGGCTTCTATAGACATCTAGTGTAGGTATGTGACGGTGGCATTTGGTTCTTAGAGCTCTAGCAGTAAAGTCATAACTAGACTCAGATCAGAATTGAAAAAGCGCTGCATGCTCTGAAGGGAATCGCCCTTGTTACTCCATCTGATAGAATAGCGCTATCTTATCGCAGAAAAACATGATAACACCCATGAAACTTACTTCGATTCGCCAGGGCTGTGACTCATATCATGCAGTATTTATAATTGAGCAGTATTATTTGTGCCAAAATTAATACAGTACTTATCAACAAACCAAGAATATCAAGGGCAAAGTGTCTTTTGTCTCTTAGACAACCTTATGTAGAGCTGATTGTTGTATCATGCAGGAAAACAATTGGACTTAGAAAATGGGATATACGATTTAGAGGAGAACTCCTAGTACACGCATATATCTCTATTCTGTTACAATTCCAAAGATTGATTGCCCATCAATTATACTTATGACCTCCTGTTGTCCTATATCTGTTATACTTGTTTCATCAATATCAATACCCTCTATAGCAAGAACTTGACCCCTAATTGATATTGTAACTGGAACATTATCTATGATAGGTGTGTTGCTATCGACAAAGACGCGAGTCATTAAATTAGAGCTAATAGGAGGAATGGATCCAGTTTCCGTGGTGGTAGCATTCCCATTTCCACTCTCCGTCAGTTCAAACCGATGAGGCGTAGTCTCTTCAATGGTAATATTGTGTAACGCGGTTCCATTGATTGATGCTAGAAGCATTTCGGCTACGAACCTATTAACAAGCCCTTCATCTACAAATAATCTCCATCGCCCATTCACAATATGACTACTACTATTCTCAGTAGGAATATCTCCGCCCTGTACAGGCGGAAGACTACTGCCTATAAATCCACGCAGTAGAAACGTCGATGTACTTGGTAAAGTGGTAGGTTCTTCTACTCCTTCCTGCTCCTCTATTACCCCTAGATCTTCCTCTCCTTCATCAAGAGAAGGAAAATCGAACTGTCCAGAGGCTTCTTCTACGATTGTTCCACCAAGGCCAAGGCTAGCTGGCAATACCAAGAGAACACTCAAGATCGTGACACCAATAGCCGCGCTACATCTATCTCTAAAAATTGCAAATCGATTTGTCATTGGTAAGATGATTGTACATTAGCTTATTTTGATTTATAGTTTACTGGTAGCACTAGCGACTACAACAACTATCGAAGTTAATAGACAAACAAGTATGGAAATTATACAATAATGATATATCTTCACTAATAACAGGGCCTCTGCTAGCCAACTCCTCCAATAAAGGAACCACGAGTTGACTTTTTGATGCAAGCATGCATGAGAGCAATGGCAATAATGTTGTTATACAGAGGAGATTGGCTTATACATCGATAGAATATAGTGCTCTCAGGATAAAGTAGTAGCCAAAAACAAAAATTAACAAAAGTGGGTATAAGAGCGGCTGCAAAGCTTCTGCTGCATACCATCTCTACTATATCTATATGGTACTGATCTGCTGCTACTCATGATCTTTATCGGAGCTTCTGTTCTGGCTTTTTTATGTCAGTTTCTATGCATCTCCTCAATCATCATCTCCTCCATCTCCGTCATCACCATCTCCTCCATCTCCGTCATCACCATCTCCTCCATCTCCGTCATCACCATCCTCTACGCCTTCAGTGGTTTCAGCTGCTCCTACTGCTTGTTCTGCTAATGCTTGTGCTACTTCCGGTGCTACTATTAACTCAAATGAATCAAATACCTCCTTGACTGCTGGCGGTAGTGGTCGTAAACTGCCAAGTCCTATTATTATTTCTGCCTCAGAAAGATAAGTACCTTCATAAAAGATAGTATATCCCTTTGTCAGACCCAGACTGGGCGGTGTCACATCTGTAGCAGTTGAAATGAGAGACCCGCTTCTTGTTTCATTTGGAGCAGAAACAGTGCTGTATGTCATTTCTACAAATTTAGCTGGAACTGTTGCTATTGTTTGGTTTGTCTGAGGATCTGTAAGGTTGACTTCCCTCCCTGTACTGTTTACAATATCAATGTTCCTGTAACCAATTTCTTGAAGCTTCTGTAGTTGGTATGATAGAATATTGTCATTTGTCATAATGCCGTTGCTGCTGGTGGTGGTAGTGGTGGTGGTAGTAACATTATTAGCCGCTGGGAGTCTATCGTCTGAGTGGTGATATCGAATAATGTTTATCAATTCACTTTCAGAGCCTTCACAACTAGATGTGTCGCCGCTGTCTCCAACATTAGGAAGTGATGGTACTATTGCTCCTTGTTGTTCTTCTTCCTCCACTTGGCATAGTTGTGCTAGTATTCCAATGCCTTGTATTGCCTCTTCTGATAAGGCAGAGCCTGTATTATCCACATCGTGAATTATCCAGCCATCTGGGACCTGTAAGCTGAAGCCATCTTTTGTACTTTGAAATGGTGCTGTTGTACTCTCAATAGCAGCTGCTGGTTGGTTGCTGCTAGATGTTGTTAATACGGCTCCTCTAGGAGCCGTCGCTATATCACCAATAGCATTATCATTGTACTCAAAAACTAACTCTACTTGTTCCATGTCAAGTGGGTCGCCTGGTGGAAAATATGTAAGTACCATTCTGTAGTTGCCAGCTGTAACCATTGGCTCATCAATGTCAAACTCCTGTTCTTCTTGCACGCCTGCTACAAAGCTGTATGTGAAGGTGTTATCTGCAGTTATAGGAGAGACTCCACGCTCGACTACCTTGCTTTGAGGATCTATCACCTCTATCCCCACAAAGGAACTTGGTTCTCGTTCCTCAACTGTGCCACTAACTGTAATTGTATCTCCAGTTGTGAAACTGCTACCATTAAGTGTGGCTGTTAGTCCTCCTCCATCTGACTCCTCTACTTGTTGTTCTTGTTCTTGCTGCTCCTGCTCCAATGGCTGTTGTGCGCTAATCATCACAAAATTAGAAGCCAAAAGAACAACAGCGATTGTCGCTGCTGCTACTGCTGTTATCAGCGCTATCGTCATCGCTGGTGAAGCCGGTAACGATGAGGACACTTTTTTCATAATGCCTAGGCACAAAGTTGGGATCTCACAAGATAAGGCTAGTTGTCGTACATCTCTAACTCCTAGATCATTAAGTGTTGTCGTTCCTCTCGCATACAATTCGATTACGGATAACTAAATGAGAGACGAACAAAAAAGAGGCTGGGGGTAGAGGTAGATGGGTTGCTTAGATGAGAAGGATATCGGCAGACAACAAGGTCTTGTTACAACCATAAAAGTCAGGTATCGTGGAAAAATACGATATTGTGAGAATTTGCTAACTTGACTCAAATGAGAGGGCAAAGTACCAGTGAGAAAGCCCTTACTTGATTCATGTCACACTTTCCTTTTGGAGAATACACCTTCACTATAAACAACCTAGTAGCACTGGTGAGACGAAGGTTCACGCGTTTAGCTGGAATAACGAACATCCTGGTAACTAGTAGCATATAACGAGTTGGCAAGAAAGCTTACAAAAAGAAGAAGAAAAAGAAAAAGAACAAAGCTGCTTCTTCAAATATCATTTTTTTCTCTTTCGCCTTTCCTGATTCACATAGAAATGCAGATACTCATGGAATTCATCATCTCTCTAGTCTGGGGGACTTACCCATGACCTATTACTGAGGGGCAGATTCTTCTAGAGCAAGTTTCACAACATAGCACTATAGGCATGTTATATAATATTGCTGCATTTGGTTTTATAGCTGCATTGTACATGCGGCTTATACTGTTGAGGCTTACTCCCAGTGCTAGTAATGAGAAAACAGAAGTATTTCATGGCGAAGAAAATGCAATGAAAATTCTTTTGCGGACAATGTCTAATGTACAAAAGGAGGCATTGGTTTGCGCAGACGCAAACTCTGCAGTTTTTTCTATGGGTGTTGCTCCCGTAAAAAAAGGATACAGCGACTTAAAGAGAAGACGGGTAAGAATCAGATTCATCACTGAAATTACCTCCCAGAACCTGCAATATGTGAAGGACTTGATGAATTATGCTGAGGTAAGACATATGGCTGCTGTCAAGGGAAATATGGCAGTTAGCGAAACAGAATATGTCGCCACAGCAACGCTTGAAGGTGCAAAGCCCATAACGCAGATAATTTATAGCAATGCCAAGGCAATTTTGGAGCAACAGCATTATTTTTTTGAAAACCTTTGGGTAAAGGCTATCCATGCCGATCAAAGAATAACGGAAATAGAAGGAGAAGGTGTAGAACCGCATATTACAAAGATAATTGACTCTCAAGAGGATATCATTTCAAGAGCAAGACATGTTATAGAAACTTCTAACCACTTATCTGTCTGCTCGGACCTTGGCTACTTGAAAATGATTGAGGCTATTGCCTCAAATTCAATAAAGAAAATTTTAGAAAAATCACAAAATGGCAAGCATAAAGGTGTGAGATGGATTGGTACAATAGACAAAGATGATATTGCGCTAGTTCAGAGATTTTTGGCATTAGGTATGGAGATTAAGCATCTACGATATACTCCATTGAACTTTAGCGTCACGGATAAGGAATTCAATTTCACAGTATCTAATACGGCAGCTGGCTCCATAGCTCCAAATGTTCTTATCAGCAATGAACTTCCCTATATTAAGCAATTTAATTCTCTATTTGAGGAACTATGGTCACAGGGTGTTAATACAGCTGATAGAATACTCGAAATAGAGAAAGGAATTGAACCAGACTTTTTTGAGCTCATAAATGAAAAAGATAAAGCTGCAGAACTTTTGCTGTCATTATCAAAACTAGCAAAAGAAGAAGTCCTATTACTTTTGCCAAATGATAAAGCACTTGTAAGAATGAAAAAATTGGGAGTATTAGATGCCTTGCAGGATGCATCGCTACGGGGAGTAAACGTCAGAGTCATCTGTCCAGTTATTGAGGCTAACTATGGAATCCTTGAACAGTTAAGAGTACAATCGCAGATAAAATTTGTCAAAGGAAATGAAAGTCAATCTGGAATTATGATAATTGATTGCTCTCGCTTTATCAGTGCAGAATTGGTAAATCCTACTTCAGACACATTTTCAGAAGCAATAGGTATCGCTTTATACTCCAATAGCAAGCGAAGTACTAGCATGTTGCACTCATTTTTCAATTCACTTTGGAATCAGGCTGAACTTTATCAGCGTCTTGAACTTCAAGAGAATATGGAGAAGGAGTTTGTCAACATTGCAGCTCATGAACTACGTACTCCAGTGCAACCATTGCTTGCCATAACGGATATTCTCATGTCTCAATTCGAAGAAGAAGCAGAAGCACAACAACAACTAGAGCAAGAAGGAGGTTATAGGAAGAACAAGAAAAAAGAAATTGTAGTGGCAAAAGAGGATATCGAGATGATAGCTCGCAATGCCAAAAGGCTAGAGCGACTGACTTCAGATATTTTAGATGTGTCTAGAATTGAAAGTAATACCCTGAAGTTAAATTTAGAACTGATTGACCTTAATGAAAAGATAACAATTGTAGTTAATGATGAAAGGAGCGCTATTCCACAAGGAAAGGAGTTAGAAATTATATTTGACCAAAGGGAAAGCGCTCCACTATTTATTAGAGGAGATAAGTCGAGATTATTTGAGGTACTATCAAACCTAATAGGTAATGCAATCCAATTCACCGATTCAGGAGGCACAATTACAGTAACTGCTGAAAGAAGTGCTGCTAAAAAGGAAGCTGTAGTAAGTATCAAGGATACAGGTAAAGGAATTGAGAGGGAGATTCTACCAAGATTATTTACCAAATTTACATCAAAAAGTGACAAGGGCACAGGATTGGGATTATATTTGTCAAAGGGCATAATACAGGCTCACGGAGGTAAGATATGGGCTGAGAATAACAAAGACAGAAAGGGAGCTACCTTTACATTCACACTTCCACTAAGAAATTAGTCATTTTCTAGCTAATTTACATTCGATTGGTTACAATAGTTCCCCAAAGAAAGCATATAGAGATCACCATATGTTCGTAGTGCATCCAAAATAGAAAGATCGTCATAGAAGAATTTGCGTACCGGCGAGGGCTTCTATTAAGGCAGCTGTATCATTAAATATCCGAAATTCTGTAAATCTTACATCGCGTATAGAGACCATAAATGTACAAACTCGATCTCGTATGATAGTCCTGTAGGCTTGGCTTGCCCCTTTTGGTATCCAAGCAATGCAACCTTGTTGCTCGGGTAATAAAGTCCAGGGGCTCAAACTGTTGAAGTTTGAGTGACTCGCTAACAGCTCTAATAAATAATTCTGCAGGTCAACTACGACCTTTGTGAATACCATCCCACAGGAGCTCACCTGCTGGTGCAGGTCTATGCAAAACTGTATCATCTGCAAATGTATCCAATAGAGGAGAAATGTCACAACGCTTAAAAGCGTCATACAATTGCTTTACTCTGCCCACATTTTCTTCTTGTTATATCGTTGAATTGTTATATTTATCCATCTCTTTTTCTGAAGTTAATATGAGTTATGTATGATTTTGGGGTTCCTTTCAATCTTTTTATTTTTTCATTATTCTTTATCAATCTCTCAATTCTGTTTTTGACTTGCTACTCTTTTCCAAATTAAATGTATATACATTAGCAAGTCCCAGATAGTGAAATTAATCCATTAGCTGATGTTGACCTAAGATCTCTGAGAGCTACTACTATAACATCTGTTCCATCCCCTACTATTTCTACATTCAATATACCAGATCTTCCGTCTGAATCTTGAACGCTTGTTGAGTAGGTGCAGCCGCTCTCGCATGTTATTGGTATTGTCCTGTTGCCAAAACCATCTACTAAATGTGATTAGACTCGCTATACTCTATATTAGCTCACCAAGCGCCATCGGATTCAATGACTACCTCTGCCATATTGGAATTTATTACCCCTCCTATACCACCACCCATTGCTATCTAATCGTTCATCCGGAAGCATAAAGCCCAACTGTGATGGCTATTACTACAATAATAGCGCTATTACAAGGGCACGTGTTCTCATCACACGATCATCATCACGTTGTCACAGTTAATTGTTAACCATACCTTGGACATCGCAGATGAGCAGTCTTGCAAAATTTTACCCAGTCTTACAAAGATTATATAATATCCATGAGCCGGTATATAGTATCTTTGAACCTTAAAGAGGTAAACGAAATCTTTCGTCGAGCCATAATCAGGGCATATTTTGAGCCCCAGCTGCTAAAGATGGACTATCACAAGTCAAGCGTCAAGCATCCCCTAATTTTAGATGATGGCCTGACGGTTGAAGACATTTTGCATCTTTACTTTGATATTTCGACTGGCATAGACTACCCTGATGGCGATGAATGGTTCACAGTAGATTACTTGCTGCCATTTAACGTCAAGCTGCCAGACAACCTCAAAGGGCTAGATTATTTTACCACCCTATCAGTTGCAGATGGAAAGCATTTTTGGCGCCACCGTGAGCTGATAAGATTCAAGATGGGCAAGTCAAAAAGGTTAGCTGAATCCCTTGTGTTTATCGACAAAAAGTACAAAGAGCTTAGCAGGGCTATACATGACTCACCTGTTATAAATCAGCTCAAATAAGAGAGAGAAATATATGTAAGTTAATTAATCAATATTTTTGATTGTAGTAATTGTTATTTTTTGTTATTTTGTTTTCCATTCGTTGTTCTTGAAAAGATAGTTGATGCTACTTGTCTTAGCAATAGAGGGACTCCATTTGTAGCTGGCCTCATCATATAAGTACCATATTTCTTCTGCACCTGACGGTATCAATTGCAATTGAACTGGCAAAATGTCAACTAGATATTCTATCTTTTCTATGCCCATTTCAAACTGCCTGTCACCTTTGCTGTGCACCGGAAAAACAATACCAATTTTCTTATTGTTATTATTACCAAAGCCTGAAAATCTGATGAATACTTTGATACCTTTTCTACCGCGCCTTTTTCTTATATCTTTTATGATGCCTTTTATCTTGAACCAGCTATCCATGGAGAATTCCTGTTGGAAGAACGTCTCATTGTATGGTACAGGAAATCTTATTTCAACCATGCTGACATACTGTGGATCGTCTGGGGGGAGTTGCTTTTCTTCAACTTCAAAAGACCGATTCAGCGTATCATAAATGACTTCAATTTCCCAAGGCGATATGCCATAATGGTAGAATTCAGCCGTCTCTGGCACTTGAGCCGATCTAGGCTGCGGAAATAAAAAAATCTTTACTGGATTATGCCGAGAAACTTTGCCAGATAGATGAGTGATAGTGTCACTACAGAGCCGACCATAGGCTTCCACGGGATGGGTGGAAGCCTCGGAGCACTAAGTGTTATCTGGTGGTTGTCAATCACACTTGTAATGTACTGACGCATCTTGGCATGCCAGATCTGGTATTCAATTTTGTGCTTCTTTAGGATCGACTCCATTTCATAAATGACTGGGACCCTTACCGAGCGAATGTGTTGTATATACCTGCGAGAAATTTCTACTTCTGCTTGTATTGCTATAAGACCCTGCTGCATTTCAAGCAAACGTACATGAATCTCCCAAGGTGTGATCAGCTTTTTTGAAAAGCCATGCCCTATCTGAGTCGGTTTTCTATTCTCCAGCTTGACACGCTTAAAACCCTCAGAGATCAGTGCAGTGATGATTTCGTCCCGCTTTATCTTGACCATAAGGCATAGATGGTTAAGCTCGATCTCTTCTTTGTGAATAAAGTCCTGCAAGCCCTTGATTATACTAATTGTCCTTGGATAGCTTGTAAGGAATTCAGACATTTAAGTTTTGTAATTGTGACTAAAAGTTAGGACATATTAAAAGTCTACGCATGTCTGTTAAATATCATTTCTCTGGTACTAGCTCCAAATTCCCTCGCAGGTAGATGTCCTGAAATGGCTCAACAGTCATGTCTTTCCAAGAGAACTTCTTATCTGACCAGACCACATCTGCCCCCCTTACTACTGCAGCAGGCGTAGATTCGTCACTCTCACCCATAACTAACACGCCCATTGTGGCAAGTGCATCTGCAACCGCCTTAAAGGTTACTCTTAAGACATTGCCAAATAGGTCGCGCCTGCCCCTTTGGTCCTCTACGGGCTCAAAGCCGGCACATGCTATTGCAACTCCTGTTGTGCCTATGCGAGTTGGCATGAGCCGGCTATCTGCTATCACGATACCCACTCTTATGCCAAGCTCAGCAAGAAATCTGAGTTTTAACTTCTCTGCAGTCTCAAAAGGGTCACGTGGATATAGTATGGCATAGCCTCTTGGAACATTTGATTTGTCGATGCCAGCATTTGGTGCTATCATGCCATCTCGAATTGCAAGCAAAAAGCCTGGCACTCCCCTCATTACATATTCAGATTCTCTAAGTACAAGCTCAACAAGCTTCGCATCCATGTGATTTTTAGTCGCCAGCTCTTTTGCCTTTTTTCTCACCTTTACTTTACTCAGTTGGACTATAGAGCCTTCGCTCATTGACACAAACTTGCTTGAGATGACTACAATGTCATTGTATTTGTAGCCAAATACTTGCAGGCTCTCAAACAAGTCAAACCTACCTCTCTGAGTTTTGATAGATATTGGCATAACTTCGACGCCCAATCAGTACGTCGGTACAAGGGCTCTACCTTTTGTGCTTTATGTTTTTCACGCTCCAAAGGTTTTAATGCACCATATTGGCAAAATCTCACATACATTGCGTGAATTGTTTTGGTAGGAATGACAATTACGGAGAAGATACTTGCCCGGGCTTCAGGCAAGCAAAAGTTGTCAGCTGACGACGTTATGTTCGCCAAGGTGGACAGGGTTATGTTACATGATGTTTCAGGCCCAGGTGTGATTAAGGTGTTTAGCGAATGGGAAAAGAAGAGAGGGTTAAAGCTTAATCAAGTCTGGGATCCTGACAGGGTATGGGTCTCAGAGGATCATTTTGTGCCTTCGGCTGACAGAATCTCTGCAGATAACATCATCAATCTTTCCAATTTTACAAAACAGTACGGCATCAACAAACATTTCAAGTACGGCCTTGGTCAGCATGGGATCTGCCATACACTTTCACATGAAGAGGCCATGGTGCTTCCTGGCGAAGTCTATGTTGGAGGTGATTCGCATACCAACACCACTGGCGCCATAGGTGCATTTGCTGCCGGCTTGGGACACACAGATATCGCATATGTACTAATGAACGGTAGGATCTGGTTCAAGGTGCCAGAAACAATGCTTTTCAAGATTGATGGCATCAAGCCAGACCATATCATGGCAAAGGATATCATATTAAGTATAATTGGCGACATTGGAACAGATGGTGCCAACTACAAGGCCATGCAGTTTGCCGGCAGCCTAATGAAGGACCTGCCTATGGAAGAGCGCCTGACGCTCACCAATATGACTACAGAAGCAGGAGCAAAGAATGGTATCATTGAGCCAGATGAAACAACTTATACATACTTGCGCGAAAGAACAGACACAAAATATTCTCCTGTGCATGGCGATCCAGACGCGCACTATTCTGAAGTATTTACATATGAAATAGAAAAGCTTGAACCTACCGTTGCCAAGCCGTTCTCGCCTAGTAATATCTCTGTTGCTAGGGAACTGCAGGGGACGGAGCTTGATAAAGCATACATTGGCTCATGTACTGGCGCCAAACTAGAAGACCTGCGTGCAGCAGCCGGAATCCTGAAGGACAAAAAGGTCAGGATAAGAACAGAGGTGCTGCCTGCGGCACAGTCAATCTATATGAAGGCTCTAAAAGAGGGACTAATCAACATCTTTATGCAAGCCGGTGCGGTTGTTGGCCCCCCTACTTGCGGCGCCTGCTGTGGAGCCCACATGGGAGTGCTTGGTAAGGATGAGGTATGCATCAGCACCACTAACCGGAATTTTCCAGGTAGAATGGGCCATGTTGAGTCAAAGACATATCTTGCATCACCAATAGTTGTTGCGGCTTCAGCAGTCACGGGTAGAATAACAGATCCAAGGGATGTAAGAAACTGAACAAGAGGAGCAACAGCAAGAGCATAAGAGGCAAGGTTCACAAGTACGACAGAGACAACATTGACACGGATGTGATCATTCCTGGCCCTTATCTGAAGATACACGATCACAAAGAACTCGCAAAACATGCAATGGAGGGGATTGACCCAAGCTTTCCTGAGAAAGTATTACAGGGTGATTTTCTTGTGGCCGGCAACAACTTTGGTTGTGGCTCTAGCCGCGAGCACGCGCCAATAGCCCTTTCTCAGACAGGAATCAAGGCAATCCTTGCAGAAAGCTTTGCAAGAATATTCTACAGAAACGCGGTGGATGGAGGGTACCTGCTACCAATAGAGATCGACAAATTAACAGTCGAGAAAATATCTGATGGAGATGAATTAGAAATAGACATAGTGAAGAATAAGATAACCAACATCACAAAAAATGAGCACTACTTGATGAAACCATTTCCTGAGCTCATAGCAAAAATCGTCGAGGCTGGCGGACTAATAAACTACAAGCCAGACTACTAATCTTTTTTGGTACCCACTTGTCACCTTTTTTCTTGTATTCCTTTTTTACAGCAGACCACGCGACCTTGTGAGCAACCTGTTCTTTGCTTTTATGCTTACATCCTCGTCTCTTTGAAGGGCTCTCATATTGTTTGAGGGCATTTTTGTGAGCCTCACTATATATTTTCTGCGCGTGATATGGTAGTGTGTCAATTACCTTTCTAGTCCTTGCAGATAGAGATGATGAGCTGCGGCGGCTGCCTCCTACTACTACTACTGGTACTTCTGTTGTTACTACGCCTACCCCCCGCAGTACTTCTATTAGTTCGCGCGCGAATGGTACTCTTTCCTCTCCTTGTTGTGCTGCTCTTACGTCTGACAGTGGAAGAAGATTTTTGGGCATTTCCCGATTGGCTCAATATGATATATAATATGTGCATCAATATCATATTTAATGACACGAAAAGGCAGGTTGGAGGAAATTTTCAGCAAGGCGCTATACGCTGACGATGCAGCTCTTTACTCTGTTAGCTATCGCGACTTTGAAAATATTGTAGAAGTCCCGCTGCAAGAATTTCTCAAACTATCTGAAAATTTTACATTGATACCACGGAACAGGATTCTACTCGTCAAAAAAAATGAGCAGGTGCTATACCATAAGTACGGCTACTAGCGTTCGAGAATCCAACCTTCCGATAGCAAGCCCGTAGATCTGCCAGTGGCAGTTGCATAACGCCAGATAGAAACAGCATCATCTGCAGTCACACTGGCACTAATCTTGGCAAGTGCTTCAATTTCTCGCTGCAGACCTTCGCTGCTAGCTTTCGTGGTCGAGAATTTCTTGCAAAACTGGCAATGAGTATCAAATCTAGCTGTCTTGTTTACGATATCAATTAGAGGGTATGCCCTGCATGCAAGTGGCCTGTCGGAGTATATTTTGCATTTAAATCCACCATGATCAGACCTTTCGTTACCTTCAATATCAAGGAACGGGCAGAGGTTACCATCCTCAGTCTTGCCCATCATCTGGTAGGCGATTATCTTGTCCGGAATATTCTTACCAACCGCAAGCCTTGGTATTATCCTGACTCTGATATCCATATTCTCTGCAAGGCGTTCTATTGCGGCTTTTTCCTCAGGCAGTACAAGTACTCCGATCTTGCCGTACTCAACAGAGGGATAGTATTCTCTGTAGATGCAGCAGTCAGAGCACCCTTGCACACAGCTAAACTTTTTTTTCATTTGTTTTCCTCTATGCATTGCCATTCAATGCTTTCAGGCAAAAGTTCCTCATACTTCAAAAATGTAATATCATAGACCGACTTTGATTTCTTTAAAATTTCAAGGTCATACTTCGTGTCATCGTCTTTTTTCTTTATATTTTTTTCTTTGTATATACCAAAACGCAAAATTGCTTTATTTTCATATCCTGCCTTAAATCGCTTGTAATTGTCAGAGACTTGCACCTTCTTTACAAAGCCAGTGTTGTCGCCTTTGTAAATAGAGCCACCATAAATTATGAGCCAGTAGCTGTCGCTGTGCTCTACAAACCTAAGCTTTATTTCATCATCGGGCCACCAATCGATCGTCTTTTTCCATAATCGGTAGGCAGGCATCTTATCCTCAAAGAGGAGAATGACGTTCATATAGACATCATGGTAACGATAGCCCACACCGATAAAGTTCCCGAACCAAGAGATAGGCCTGCTGTTCACCGTGTCCATAAGCTTGGCACTACTATAATAAAAGAAAGGTGTGAAATAAATCATATCATTGCTTTTGTACTACGTCATCCAAAAACGCAGAGAGTATTGATTCTGCATTATTCACGTACATACGTATACATACACGTGCTCGCACCAACTATTATGTTTCTTACTATTGGAATTGTTACGACCACTACTACCTACACTTCAATGGTGGACTTACCAAATATTGATAAATATTGCGAATCAACAAGAATAATCTGTTTTTGTTTCTGCAATAATGTGAGATATACATAGAATACTGTATCCGCTCGCCTGTATGGGTTACTGCAATAACAAAAAGGCGGAGTCAAGGAGGACGATTCTAGGTGCCACCTTTTTGAAATGCTGCAAAAAATTAACCAGTAATTTACTGTTCCTTTTCAACTGGCTCGATATGGCACTCATGTCCTCTGTGCTCTTTGTCTAGTTGTTGAGCCTCCTCGTTTGTTATGGGAAATCTTTCTTCGCTCACACCATGCTTTTCCAATAGAACCTTCCCACATGTGTCGCAGATGAGTTGCATCACAATGATATCCATCTTGTAAAAGTCAATCCAGACGATATATTTAGACTAATCTGCTAGCCTACTATATTGCGCATCCTGCTAAATATTCCCTTATTCTTGTTCTTTTCCTTATCCTCGACTAACTTGAAGCATTCAGAGCAGAGAGCGCGTAGGTTGACTGGCCTATTGTCCTTTAGAGAACCATTAATATGCTCAAAGTGCGGCGGCATTCGGGGGCTGAACTTTACGCTGCATTTCTGGCACCGGTTGTGGGCACGCTCAAGTACCGTCTGTCGGATAGCAAGTGTTAGGTGCTCATACTTTTTCTTATCATAACTAGGGCTGCTTGGAGGGCCGAAAAATGACACGTATAAAATAGCACCTAACTCAAACTTATGTCTTGCGATTACAGAAGAACTTTTTTATACGAATTACTGAGCATTAGCTTTGCAAACACTACAAAAATAGTAATAGTCATAATTAAGGTAATAAGAATTAGAATAATAAGAATAACAGTCAGTGCAATAGCTAATAAGCAGTATGAAGATCTTCTTTCTTCTTCTTCTTCTTGCTGCAGTAAGGTAATATGTATAAGGGTTGATCAGTTAACGATTTTCCCTATGGGGCTTATTACTTACAATATCTTGGCACTTCTTGCCACAGCATAGACATGGTCCTTTAGGTCCCGTTCATAAAGCGAATTCATCTTTTCAATGAGCGTCTGGCGTGCCTGAGCCCTTGACTCTTCTGTACCGGCGGAAAGGGCTGCTGCAAATATATCTGGCAAATTCTCCTTTATCCAGCCATCAAGCACAAGATACCTGCTTTCATTTATCCATATGACTTTGGATAGAGATTGGTCGACCTCTTCGTCAAACCTGCCGGTTTCAACTCTGTCTATCAGCATAAAGATGCAGTTGTTTGGATCAGGATTGCTAAGTACTTGGCTTGGACGACCGATTGCCCTGCCAGATTCTATGCGCTCTATTAGACCCAGCGGTCGGACATAGGTGCCAGCAACATGGACTTTGCTGCCATTCACGGATCGGATGCGACCAATGATTATTTTGTTGTATTCACCGTCCTTTTGTACTACAAAAACATATTGTCCAGGCTTAATTCCTCCTCTGCTGCCAAACATCCATTAGAACCCCGGTTTCCAAATTATATAATGTTATCTCAACCCGAGCTTCATACATATTATGGTCTGGCGTATCATAAGTTTTTCATGATCTAACACATTGAGAACCAAGGAATTGAGGTTTGGCTGCATAATCCATTAGAATTACATTTATTAACACTGTCCGATAACGATAGACAAGTATATGCAGAGATTTGACGAGCTTGATATGAGAATATTATCTGAACTGACCAAGGATGCAAGCATTTCAGTTCCAAGATTGAGCAAAAAGCTTAACATTAATGCTTCTGTTCTATACAGCAGGATAAAGCGCCTAGCAAAACGCAATTTGATTAAAAATTTTACTGTAATTGTCAATGAAAGCATGCTGGGAATAAATGTCAAGGCAACTGTTGGGATAAACAGGGATCCTAAGTTGAAAGATCCCATTCATGCAGAACTTATCAAAATCCCAGAAATTAGGTCGCTCGCTGAAGTTACCGGCAGGTTTGACATGATAGCGAACATAAGTGCCCACACGCTGGAGGAACTACATAACGTCGTAATCGCACGCATAGGCAAGATAGAAGGCATACAAAACACTGAAACATTCGTTGAGATGCAGAGGACTGATAAGGAACCACTTTATACTGTACATCCCTCTCTTTCAAGGTACTAACATACAGACAGATATTTTATATAACGCAGCCACATTTTAGAACATGAATTGTCGCTTATACAGCACAAGATTACAGAAATGGTCCAGACGCTCAGGCTGGCAAAAAAGACCAGCAAGGACGATTATTTGCAGCACCTGCGTTTGGTCGTGCTTGGAATGCTTGTAGTGGGTGGTATTGGTTTTGGCATAAAGTTAATAGCAGAATTTGTCACAGTGGGCACGACAGGCAGGTTTGGATAATAGCCGTCAATAGGATTAAAATACCTTCAACTACTACTTGGAAGCATGGAAAGCAGGATAGACAATAACAATGTAGTTACGCATATCACCACTCAACGATGGGATGCTGAAGTGCTCAAGTCAGATGTACCTGTGCTAGTAGACTTTTGGGCAGAATGGTGCGGACCATGCAGGATAGTGGGACCTGCAGTGGAGCAGGTTGCCAAAATTATGGCAGGCAAAGTTAAGGTGACTAAACTAAATGTTGATGAGAATCAGGAAATTGCAATGAAGTACAACGTCCAATCTATTCCTTCACTTTTGCTGTTCAAAGGCGGCAAGGAAATAGCTAGAACTATAGGTGCAGCGCCAAAAGAGACATACCTAAAGTTCATTGAAACTTCACTCAAGTCTTGATCTTTCTCTGTATATCCTTTTTTCTTCCTTTCCTTCATTCTCTTTTCAACGAAAGCATTAATACGTATATTTTGATGTCTAACACAAGATAACAACCATTGGGAAAGAAGGAACTGGCCGCGCTATTTTCATCTAATCCTGAGAGATACTACAAAGTATCACTTTTTGACAAGGTGGGCTTTAAGCGAAGAAAGTGCTCTAAGTGTGAAAAATTCTTCTGGACGCTTGATATTGCAAGGGATTTCTGCCCGGATCATGAAAATTACAGTTTTATCGGAAAGCCGCCTACAAACAAACGTCTAGACTATGTCAATGCATGGAAGGAGACTGAGAAGTTCTTCCACGCAAATGACCATGAGGTAGTAAGGCGCTACCCTGTTGTATGCCGCTGGAGAGAAGACCTATATTTCACAATAGCGTCAATAGTTGACTTTCAGCGAGTCATCGGCAATCAAGTAGTTTTTGAATTACCTGCAAACCCACTTGTAGTTCCCCAGATGTGCCTCAGATTTAATGATATTGAAAATGTAGGACTGAGCGGTAGGCACTATACGAGCTTTTGCATGATAGGCCAGACATGCAATGCCGACGCGGCAGGTGGCTACTGGAAAGACAAATGCATAGATCTTGACTTTAGCATGCTGACGAAGGGGCTTGGCATCAAAGCAGAAGATATAACCTTTGTCGAAGATGTATGGATGGGGGCTGGGGCCTTTGGATACTCATTAGAATATTTCGTACGCGGCCTTGAACTTGGTAATGCAGTGTTTACTGAATTTGAAGGAAATGAAAACGACTACCGTGTCATGCCAAATAAGATAATAGACATGGGCGCAGGACTTGAGCGCTTTTCGTGGATAACGATGGGTACACCTACAAGCTATGACTGCTGTTTTGGACCTGTAGTTGGTAAGCTATTGGACATGACCGGAACTGACACTGATCACGAAGTCCTGACTAAGTATTTTGAATCAATCTCATTAAAGCTTGATGATAAGACTGGCGGCAGTAATAACCGTAGTAGTAGTATCGGAGATTTGAAGTTGCTAATCGCAAAAGAGATGAAAATTTCTGAGGAACAACTGAGTGCTTTTGTTGCACCCTATGAAGCGATATACACGATTTCCGATCACATAAGGACTCTCGTATTTGCGATTTCAGATGGGGCGCTTCCCTCAAACGTGGGAGGAGGTTACAATCTAAGAGTAATCCTTCGTAGGGCACTTTCCATACTTGAAAGGCTTGGTTGGAAAAATATCATCAGTGTTGAAGATATTGCAGAATTGCATATCGACTATCTTAGGCAGATGTATCCAGAACTTGAAGATCATAGGGAAGATGTCAAGACAATTCTGCAACTTGAAGCAGGCAGGTACTCCAGTTCACGTGAGCGCATGAACTCTGTCGCGATGTCACTCAAATCTACTAAAAAGGCTAAGGAGCTGAATGTTGACGATCTTATTAGGCTCTATGAGTCAGATGGAGTAACTCCAGACTTTTTGATGGAGCAAGGAATTATACAAAATGTGCCTTCGACATTTTATACAAAGCTTGCAGAATTGCATACAAGCCAAGCATCAAGTCAAGCTTCAAAACCAATACTTGGGCTGGAAGATCTTCCACCGACAAAGTTGCTCTACTACCAAGAAGAATCGATTCGCCATTTTCATGCAAAGGTGCTCAAGGTGGTCGAAGGCAGGTATATCATTTTGGATCAGACTGCGTTTTACCCGAGGGGGGGAGGACAGGAGCCAGATACCGGACAAATTGAAGGTATCGAGGTTGTAGAAGTTACAAAGCAGGCCGATGTGGTAGTGCACAAGATTGAAGAAGGAGGAGGTAGGATACTTGCAAAGGAGCAAACTGTACATGGAACAGTAAATGCCAGGCGGCGCGATCTTATTACCAAGCACCATACAGCAACTCATGTCCTCAACTCTGCTTCTAGAAATGCACTCGGCTCCTGGGTATGGCAGAACTCTGCATTCAAAGAAGAAGGTTACGGCAGGCTCGATATCACTCACCATTCCGCACTTACAAGAGAAGAAGTGAAAAAGATCGAAAGTATGGCAAACTGGGTAATCCGAGAAAATCATCCAGTCATAATCAAGACCTATGATCGTGGAGATGCCGAGCAGCAGTTCTCCTTTCGCATCTATCAGGGCGGCATCGTTCCTACAAGCGACGTTAGAATAGTCAATATCAATGGATGGGATATTGAAGCCTGTGGAGGAACACACGTAAAAAATACAGGCGAAATTGGGTTAGTCAAGATAGTCAAGTCTGAGCGAATCCAAGACGGTGTTGTCAGGCTAGAGTTTGTCGCCGGCGAGGCGGCTTTAAGATATATGCAGCAGCTAGATAGCCAGCTTGCATCCATAGCCCAGACGTTAGGCTCAAGTAGAGAAAAAGTTATCGAGTCCTTTGACAAGGTGATGCAAGATGCAGAAGCTACAAAGAAAAAGCTACGAGCTATGCTAAGGGTTGTCTCAGTGCCCATTGCAAAGAGCATTTCAGAGCAAGCTAAAAAGCTTAATTCAGGCATACATTTGTATACCATATATGACGAAGAGCTAGATGACGACTACCATATTGCCATTGGAGAAAAGGCAATCGAGCTTGACAAACACTTAGTCTATCTTGCTGTTCTTTCAAAGGGTCAAGGCATTAGAGTTATAGTATTCGTGGGGGAAGCTGCACGCGAGAAGGTGAAGGCCAGTGCAATTGCAAAGCAGGTATCCAGCAAGCTAGGGGGGTCCGGTGGTGGAGACAATCGCTTTGGGCAGGGCGGAGGCAAATCAAAAGACAGGATAAAGGAAGCGCTGTTGTTAGCTGAGGAGGTAGCAAGGTAGCTGTGAGCACCCGTATAGATTGGAATTCGATAGAGAGCAAGTGGATCGAGAGGTGGGAGAAGCAAAGAATCTTTGAATCAGACCCCGACAGCAGCAGAGAAAAATACTTTGTGACAGTCGCCTATCCTTATCCAAACTCACCCCAACATATTGGTCACGGTCGGACGTACACACTTGCTGACACACATGCTCGCTATTTGAGGATGAAGGGCTACAACGTGCTTTTCCCTATGGGCTTTCACTACACCGGCACCCCAATCCTTGGCATGTCGCGAAGGGTTTCCACCAGTGATGCTGAGCTGATGGAAACATTTCACACGATTTACAAGCTATCAGACGATATCATAGCAACATTTGTCGAGCCAGTAAAGATAGCAAGCTACTTCCACCACGAGATCAAGAGAGGTATGAAGGAGATGGGTTACTCTATTGACTGGAGACGCGAATTTACCACCATTGACAGGGTATATTCAAAGTTCATCTCGTGGCAGTTCAGGACTCTTCAAAAAAAGGGATTGATAGTGCAGGGTTCCCACGCAGTTGGATGGTGTCCACGTGACCAGAACCCTGTTAGCCAGCACGATACGATAGGAGACGTAGAGCCAGATTTCAATGAATACACTGTAATCAAGTTTAAGTCTGGTGTTAGTAGTGACGGCGATCTTGTTATCCTGCCAGCCGCGACGCTCAGGCCAGAGACACTCTTCGGAGTGACTAACATATGGATCAACCCCGAGGTTGACTATGTTCAGGCTCAAGTTGATGGCCAAAAGTGGATAATCAGCAAGGAAGCAGCAAGAAAGCTAGAGTTTCTTAACCACAAGGTCGAGACCATAAAAACAGTCAAGGGCAGCGAAATGATCGGATGTAATGCTACTAACCCTATCAATAACACTTCTGTGCCGATATATCCTGCGACTTTTGTTGAAGCCGATAGCGGCACCGGAATTGTAATGTCAGTACCAGCACATGCACCATATGATTACCAGGCCCTCGAAGCTCTAAAATCAGACAAAAAACTTCAGCAAATATTTCATATTTCTGTTGACGACGACAACGTTCACCCGATCAAGATAATAGAGTCTGAAGCGTACACTAGTGGCATCCCAGCTGCTGAAGCAATTGAACAGGCCGTCAATTTTAGCCAGAATAATAATAATAATAATAATGAAAATGAAAATGATGATCAGGAGCGACTGGAAAAAGCGACAAGTAATCTTTACTCACATGAATTCTACAAAGGCAAAATGATGCAAAATACTGGCAGGTTTGCGGGCATGGCAGTTGTTGTTGCAAAGAATGAGATCAAGCAGGACCTCTTGAAATCAGGTTGGGCAGAAACAACATATGAGCTTGTCAACAAGCCAGTAAGATGCAGGTGTGGAGCTGAATGTGTGGTCAAATTGCTGAGTGATCAGTGGTTCCTAAACTACAGAGATAGAGAATGGAAGGAACTCGCACATAGGTGCCTAAACAATATGGATATCTTACCTCAGGACATTAGGCAGGAATTTGATTATGTGATTGACTGGTTGCGCGAGCGGGCCTGCGCAAGGAAATCAGGTCTTGGAACAAAACTGCCTTGGGATGAGGAGTGGATAGTTGAGAGCCTATCAGATTCAGTCATTTACATGGCGTACTATGTTATTGCAAAATATATCAATAGCAAAGCTGTAAGCGATGACAATGACAGCATCACTGATGCATTCTTTGACTATGTCCTGCTTGGACGTGGTAGCGCAGATCAAGTTGCCAAAGAGTGCAAGTTGGCTGCATGTACCGTAGAACAGATAAGAAATGAATTTAGCTACTTTTATCCGGTGGACTCACGTCACTCAGGGCGCGACCTTGTTCCAAATCACCTTACATTCTTTATCTTCAACCATGTGGCTATTTTTGATAAGAAGAACTGGCCACGGCAAATAGTGGTCAACGGCTCAGTTCTTATGGAGGGTAAGAAGATGAGCAAATCGCTTGGCAATATCATCCCTCTTCGAGCTGCAATCAGACAATATGGAGCTGACACAATTAGGCTTGCAATGTTGGTCTCGGCTGAAATACTTCAAGACGCTGACTTTTCCTTTGATACTATTCGAGGAATTAGGTTGAAACTTCTTGGCATCTTTGAAATGGCTGAAAAGTGCAGGAGCAGGCGCTATCAAGCGAGTTGGCAAGATCAGGATCATGATCATCACCAGCAGCAACAGCAACAGCAACAACAACAAGAGCTGTTGATGCTGGAAGATAAATGGCTTGTTAGCCGGCTCCACCGGACAATAGCAGATGCATCAGCATCAATGGACAGGTTAAGGATAAGAGAAGCGATATACCATACTCTATATTCACTTGACCAAGACTTGCAATGGTATCTGAAACGAGCTGCTGCTAGGAAACGCGAAAATATAACTGGAATGCTCACTGAGTTTCTCAACCTTCAAGTCAGGATGCTTGCGCCATTTGCGCCTTTTACAGCAGAGGAAGTATGGGAACTCATGGGCAACGTACAGTCAATAACTACAGCAGGATGGCCCGTAGTAGAGGAAGAAAAGATAGACATATTAGCAGAAGAATCAGAGTTTCTCATCTCTAACCTGCTTGAAGATGTCCAAAATATAGTCAGGGTCACTAAGATAGCGCCTACTAAGATTGTAGTCTATGCTTCAGCTGATTGGAAGGTACAAGTGTACAATGCAATACTTGCAAACATACTGGAAGGCAGGATCAACTTTGGCCAAATAATGAAGCAGTTGATTGCAAACCCGGAAACTGCAAAGGTCAAGAGTGATCCTAAGATGGTACAAAAAATGGTGGAAGACATTCTGTCGGCGCCTCTTGAGGCAAGGAACCGGCGGCTCAAGCTGACAGGTTTTAATGAGATAACCATAATACAGGATGCGCAATCATTGCTGTCAGATGAGATCAATAAAGCACAGATAATCGTCTATTCTGAAGAAGATCCCACAAAATATGACCCAAAATCAAGGGCAAAGTCTGCAAGGCCTTTTAAACCCGCCATTTACATTGAATAATACTATCTCATGTTGTTGATGCATGCACACACATCTCTCTCTTTTTTTGATGACACCTATCAGAATGAAATAGCTATAAATTACTCACACATTGCATGGTGCCTATAAGTAACTTTTCTTTATCATTCTGATACAGGAGTAGTATTATGTCACCATTGTCATCATCTGAACAAGAAAAGCAAGAGCAGAAAGGCTCAAAACTATCGGAACAAAGTAGTTAGAAGTCATCTCGTAAACACCTTCTAAGCAGAATCATTATATGCATCCTAGCTGAATAAGACCAAGGAAATTCTCTGCATGATATTCGTATCTTATTGGAATGCGTCGGAAATTCTGCAGCCATGCAAACAACCTCTCTATCCTCCACCTATGTCTGTAGCGACGTAATGGCCGGCCGTCTTGAGTACGGGGTGCCTGTCTGTTGTACCTTTGCGGAGCTATCAGTTCAACTTCATGGTCGACAGCTAGTCTGGCGTCAAGTGGATCGCTGTCGTAAGCTCTATCTCCTAGAAGGTGTTCTGGTTTTTCATTAGAGACAAAAACACTTGGAGACAGTTGCTGCAACAAGGGTGACTTCATGTGGTGAAGCAGATGCAATGTGTATGGCGATAGGAAGGCCATCAGCACTGTCTGATATTATTGCCATGACCTTCTTCGTACCTTTGCCCCGCTTGGTCTTTCCGACCTTGTTCCCCCTTTTTTAGCCACTATGAAAGTGCCGTCTATGTAACATTCAGACAGATCAATCCCTCCTCGTTCACGTAAATCCGTCGATAATGCTTGAAGAATCTTTTCAAATATCCCGGAATGAACCCATTGCTGAAACCTTCTATGACATGTCTGGTACGGTGGATGCCTGTCAGGCAGGTCATACCAAGGAGCACCTGTACGCAGCATCCATAGATAACAGCATTCATAACGTCACGACGAGCATCTTTCCATGGCCTACCTTTGCCATCAGGACGTCGTTGTGGGTCAGGGATTAGTGGCTGGATGATAGACCACTGTTCATCCGTCAAATCCATAGTAGCCCCATGATCTTCGAGAATATGCCATTTATGAGATGAGTTCTAGATATTCTATCGCTATTATCTATATTGGTGCCTTGTATGGTTGAACAGACTCAACTATCCTAATTATTTGGACAAGTGCAGAACTCTACTTCAACTAGTAATAGTAGCAGCGTGCCAATACCATCAATGCAATCAAGCAGTGACTATCTTGAATCAGGATGGCAAGGACGAGAATCAAATTCTGCGACTCTGTTTGTGCAATTATATGGTGAGATTGTAGAAAGAGGACACATAATGTTGACAGTATTCCCACTTCTACATAGTTGACAGACGTAACAGATTAAATGATTGAAAAAAGAAGATCAAGCCGAAACATGGTTCAATAAAATCAAAAAGTATACGAATGAATTGAAAGTGAAACTAAAAACAGACATTATTGTAAGCATCCATCCAGTTTATTCAGAAAAATAATAAAGTGTGCAGAAAATGAAAATGTCGACCTAATTGTAGTAGATATAATGGGGAAGACGGGGTTGCAGAGATAATTGCTTGGCAGCATTCCTTCGCGCGTTGTTACATCTGCTTCATGCGCTGTTATGGTTGTAAAGTCTTAGAAGAGATAGACGAGAGAGGCTTTAGCAGCTTGTGTGCAGCCAAAAAATAAGAGAAGTGTTGTGCACCGTTTACGACTAACAGTTTCTTCTCCAGAATACTTGGATCCTGGTTGATATGCTGTAGGAATATGTAGTTTAGTACAAGAGGTCAAAAGCCGTTGTGCATCAAAAATCAAACTTCTTCAAAGAATCAGTCAAAATAGATGAAGGAAGAGTTTGTCCGCCCTCTATCTCTTGGTCAGTGCTAGTATACCGCCAATTATTCCAAGTATTGGACCTATGAAAAAGCCACTCGCCGTAATTAGCCCCACGATACCTGCAATCAGTATTGCAATACCCCATTGACCTGAGCCTTGCGGTTTTTTGTATATTGAATACCCACCTACGATTGACACTACACCAGCTCCTATTGAAATTGCAGTCATTGTTCCAACAGCAGACCACATGAATCCACCACCCATCATTCCTCCACCACCCATCATTCCTCCACCACCCATCATTCCTCCACCCCAACCTGGCATTCCTGCCTGAGTCCAGATACCAAACATAGACAGTGCCAATATTCCGCCTGCTACCATCAATGCTCCGCCTATTATTGACAGTATTGACGAAGGCGACGACATACTTGAAGACTTAGATACGCTTTCCACCATATCTCTTTCTGGCTGTAAAATACAGCTACCATAATATAGGCACAAGGAATGCACTGCAATGCAGTGTGTTCCGATCGCTTATAGGACTATAATACGAGAATCGTGCAGGTGAGGATACGCCAATACGCAGAGATAACAATAAGAGCCCCAGCCGAGGAAATATGGGACTACGCAAACGACTCGGTGCATTGGACAGCATCAAATCCTAAAGAACATCTGGTATTACAGATCTATAGCGAGGATGGCAAGGAAAGGAAAGGCGCGGCATTTTATCAAAAGGAGAGTGTAGCTGGAATAGCTAACCACCTGCATGGCCACTTTTTGCATATTGAAAGGCCAAAGGTTGCAACCTGGGAAGGCATAGCCACTTATAATATCTTTGGCAATCTACTCAAGCTAAACATACGAGAAGGAGCCACCATAAAATTGGAAAAGACCAGCGAGGGCATAAGAATGTCCCAAGATATGTTCATGGAATTTCCTGACACGCTTTTAGGCAGATTGGTGTTATGGGTTTTTAGAAATATTCTACGGGGCGAAAAGGCTCTACACAACCATGGATACAGAGAGCTGGCCTATTTCAAAAAACAGCTAGAGAGTACTGCAGGATACGTTTAAGCAGTCTGGGATGTAGTCCTCGGGATGCGACCAGGAGCATTGGCTTTATTTTGCCCCAGGTATTAAGCGTCTTAGTCTAAGCAGCAAAATTCTCTTATAGCAAGAAGAATATCAGGTAGAGCCTTTAATTGATAGATTCTATATATGCAATATAAAGCAAAGCTATACCTATTATTCTTATGATAATAGGTTGTACTTTCTTCTAGTTATTCTGGTAGAAGACGCAAATTTGTTTATATTGTTAAAATTTATGTGTATATGTCAAAGTAACAATTGTATGCCCATTCTTAGCAAAGATTCTATCCCTGTCGCCTCTGTATATGCTATTCTTATTTTTCTTTTAACAGACCTAATAATACTTCACCAGCAGCCACTGCATCTACGCTTTACTGTCCACGTAGGAGAAGGCGCATGTATAGACTATGATCAAACACAAAATACTATTAATGTAAATTGCAACGCTTCATTTCTAGATGTTGTCCAAGCCATAAATGATCCTGAAATAGTTGAGAGTCTAGGAAACGGGGAATACATTCTAAACGCTAACCTGGAGGTAGCTGACGGTATCACTTTCGAAATGACCTATTCTTCTTCAAATGATGATAATAGCGGTCTGCAATACCTAAAGATTACTGATGATAATGGAATAATAATCCATGGAACAATACTGATAGATGGTGTAAAAATAACATCTTGGGATGCATCTGCTAACGGCGTAATTCAACAAGATATAAATGATGGTTCTATTAGGCGTGCGTACATACAGTTTGATGAAAGCGAAGGTTCTCAAATAATAAATTCGGAATTTGCATATCTGGGCTATCAAGAACTAGGAAAAAGAGGGTTTGACCTTTTTGGACCGGATGCTTCCTATACTGGTGAGGGCTCTTCACATGATATGGTGATAAGGAGTAGTAAATTTCATAATATGTGGTTTGCATTTTATTCTAGAGGGGCATACAATATTGTAGTTGATAGGAATGAATATCATCATAACATAAAGTATGCTTTAGATCCTCATAGTGGAACTCATGACATGAATATTACAAATAATTGGCTTCATCACAATCCCATAGGCGTAATCTGTTCCGACAGGTGCTCCAATATTCTCATTGAGAGAAACAGAGCAGAGCACAACACAAAGGCAGGCATATTCTTCTCAAGGAACATGCATGATTCAATTGCAAGGAATAATTACATCTATAATGCAACTACTGGAATAATAGTATCAGAATCGCCAAATAACCAGATTTACAGCAATACAATTGAAGGAGCAACTAGTGCAGGAATACGCTTGTCTAATCCTCCAGAACCAGATGATGGCTTTACAGAGGGCAATCATGTCTATAATAATACCATATCTAACTCTGAAGATGGCATTAGAGAAATAAGAAGTGATGATAATATTTTGGAAGATAACAAGTTCTTTAACATAGAATCAGATGATGAAT